>JAKITG010000009.1 GCA_021648195.1 Flavobacteriaceae bacterium
TTTGATATTCTAAACCAATAGAGGATCCAGCACCTTTATTTAACCCTGTGTTTACAAAGTATTTGATTCCGCTATTGGCATCTTCTGTAATTTTGAAATCTAATTTTAATTCAAAATTACCGTATAATTCTGTTGTTACAATATCACCTCCAGCTGCTGATTCTTTTCCTTCGGATGCTAGAACAGTTAGTTCTCCATTTTCAATTGCCCAACCTGATTCAGGAAATGTTTTTAATTTTGCACCTCGCCAGCCATTAGTTGACTTACCATCCCAAAGCATTTTCCAACCTTCTTTTAACTCATTAAAAGTTAGCATATTTTTTGTTGATTTTATAACTAAATCCATTGATGTAGCATATTTTCTTACATCTTTGGTAATAATTTTAATGTTTTTCCATGCAACTTGGGTTCCGTCTTTTTCTTTATTGTTAATACTATGAACTTGAAGACCAATAAACCCGGAAGCTGTCATATCATCTACCAAATGTGCCGCTGGCATACCATTTATCCATGTTTTAATAGTATCACCAATAGCCTCAATTCTATATTTATTCCATTCATTTTGCTTGAAAGCTTCTCTAGCTTTAGGGTTTTCACTCAAATCATATAACCAACCTCTACGTGATTCATCATAAATACCAGCACTATAGGCTCTATCAGATGGGTCAATTTCTACTTGATATCCATGTACTCTACCATCTCTATAATGAGGGTAGCTGTTACTTCTAATTTGAATTCCTGAATTTAAAAGAGGATCTACTTTATACTCCAATTCTAATATAAAATCACCATACATTTTGTTTGAAGTTAAAAAAGTATTTGGTGTATTCATTGTTGACGTTCCAACAATAGCTTCATTTTCTACTATATATTTGGCATTCCCACCTTTTATTGACCATCCATTTAATGTTTTACCATCAAAAAGATTTTCCCAAGGAGTCTCATCTTTTTTTGTTTCATTACATGCTGCGAATAATACGAGTATGAAAAATGAAATAATTTCTAAATGCTTACTAATTTTCTTCATGATTTTTTATATTATATTAGATTTAATGATTTTTCAATTCCGTATTCCAATCCAGTTAATTCTGCCAGTCCTTTCATTCTTCCAATACATGAGTAACCAGGGTAATAATATTTATTAAGATCATCCATCATTTGAAACCCATGATCAGGTCGCATGGGTATATTATAGTCCTTTCTTCCTTCTTGCTTTCTTCTGTTTTGTTCAAGTACAATGTTCTTAATTACTTTATACATATCAACATCGCCACCGAGATGGGTTGCCTCATGAAAATTTCCTGATGCATCGCGCAAGGTACTTCTTAAATGAATAAAATGAACCTTATCTGCAAAGCGATCGAACATTTTTGGCAAGTCATTATCAATCCTTACTCCGAAAGAACCTGTACAAAAAGTAAGTCCGTTATTCTGGCTTTCAACTACTGCTAGCAATTCTGCCACATCATTTTCGGTACTAACTATTCTAGGCAAACCCAGTAATGAAAATGGTGGATCATCAGGATGAATACACATCTTAACTCTTGAGTTTTCGGCTACTGGTATGATCTCTTTTAAAAAATAGTACAAATGTTCTTTAAGCTTATTGCTATCAATATTTTTATACTTATTTAATGCTTTTCTAAATTCATCAATCGAATATTTTTCATCAGTTCCTGGTAAATTGGCAATTAATACTTTCATTAGTGTATTAATTTGCTCTTTATTTAATTTATCAAAGAAATTTTTTGCTTTTACTATTTGATCTTCAGTATAATCATTATTTGCATTTTCTCTTTTTAATATAAACAAATCAAAAGCGACAAAAGCAATTAGCTCAAATCGAAGTGTCTTAGCTTCATTATCCAATTTATAACTGATATCTGTTCTGGTCCAATCCATGATTGGCATAAAATTGTAGCAAACAGTATGAATTCCACAGGCTCCCAGATTTTCTAAACTCTTTTTATAATTATCTATATACTTTTGAAAGTCACCCGTTTGAGTTTTAATATCTTCATGAACTGGTACACTTTCTGTAACCAGCCATTTTAAACCATTACCTTCAATGATTTTCTTTCTTTTTTGAATTTCTTCCTTGGTCCAAACATCACCATAAGGAATATGTGCCAGTGAGGTCACAATTTTATTAACACCTGCTTGTTTAATATCAGAAAAAGAAACATTATCATGTTCTCCATACCAACGCCAAGTTTTGATCATACTCATTTTGTTAATTCTTTATATATTACACACCACTAAAAACATTAAATCCGCCATCAATAGGAATGACAGCTCCTGTTACAAAAGATGCTGCATCACTAATAAGCCAATGTATTACCCCATTTAATTCTTCGGCTTCGCCGAATCTTTGCATGGGTGTATTATTAATTATTTTTTTTCCTCTTTCGGTATAGCTTCCATCTTCATTTAAAAGTAATTTCCGATTTTGATTACCAATAAAAAAACCAGGAGCAATTGCATTAACTCTTAATTTGTCTCCAAATTTCAATGCAAATTCTGTTGCCATCCATTCTGTTAAGTTTGTAACTGCAGCTTTTGAAGCCGAATAACCAACAACTCTTGTTATAATTTTAAATGCTGCCATGGAAGAATAATTTATAATAACTCCTTTACCATTTTCTACCATTATTTTGCCAAAGACTAATGAAGGGATTAAAGTTCCGTTCAAATTTAAATCGGATACTTTTTTAAAATCATCGAGTTTAATATCAAAAATATTTTGATCCTCTGCAATGGTTGCGCCAGGCATATTCCCACCAGCGGCATTAAGTAAAACGTCTACTTTTTTCCATTTTTCAAGTATCTTATCACAAGTATCTTCTACTTGTGATTTATTTAGAACATCACAAACAAATCCTAAAACATGATTGCTGATTTCTAATAAGTCATTTACTTTTTGATCTAACCTTTCTTGATTTGACCCTAAAATTACAACTTTTGCGTTATTTTTTAATAAATGTTCTGCAATTGTACCTCCAAGAACACCTGTTCCTCCTGTAACAACACAAACTTTATTTGAAATATTAAAACTGTTATCCAATGTGTTTTTTATTTTTCCGTGTGCGTTCACGAAGATATGCTAAAAACATTGTAATTCAAATTATTTAAATAGTTTTTTATTATTTTTTATTTTATTCCATATCTAAGTGGTGAATGTTATAAGAATGTAAGACCGTTGCAGTATTGAGTAAAATATAAGATTTAAAGCTTTTTTACTTCAAATTACTTTCTCCTCTAAAAATTTAAATCCTAATAAACAATGGTTTACTACGGGTTAAATTTTTATCGAGCGTCATATTTATTTGTAAAAATAACTTTTGCAGCAGTCTTGAATTTTGTATGTTCAAACAATAATTATCAATTCCCTTTGAGATTTTATTATATTTGATGAAATATTTTATCAATTGAAAAATAATAAGACACCTATAAAGATTAAAGATATTGCTCAAATAGCAGAAGTATCTACAGGTACTGTTGATAGAGTTTTGCATAACAGAAGTGATGTATCTAAAATAACAAGAGAGAAGGTGCTTCGTATAATTGATGAGTTTGATTATAAAACAAATATTATTGCCAAGACATTAGCTTCTAAAAATCAAATTGTTTTTTCTGTATTAATTCCAGAACATGATAAATATAGCAGTTATTGGCAAAAACCTTTAATTGGAATGCAAAAGGCAGAAAAAGAACTTGCTACTTATGGTATTCAAATAAAAAAATACTTTTTTAATTTATCTGATATAAATTCTTTTAAAAGTAAAGCTACATTTTTATTAGAAGAAAATCCAAATGCAGTTGTATTGGCACCAATTTTTAAAAAAGAGGCTTTAAAACTTACAGATATTTTAAGTAAAAAAAACATACCTTTTGTTCTTTTAGATTCTATTTTGGATGAAAAGAATGATAGTGTTGGATATGTTGGGTATAATTCCTATCAAAGTGGAGTTGTAGCTGCCAAATTAATTCATACAAGAATTGAAGATGCGAATAATATATTATTAGTGAACTTATTGTCAAATTTTAAAAACTTAAATCACTTAAGTCAACGATCTGATGGATTTAGATCTTTTTTTGCTAAAAAAAATAAAACGGGAACGATAGTAGAGTTGAATATCCATAACTTGGATGAAAATTCTATTAGCAAGAAGCTTTCTTATGCTTTTGATGATATTTTAAGAATTAAAGCAATTTTTGTTACAAATTCTAAGGTTCATATTGTCGCAAAATTTTTAATTGATAAGCAATTAGATCAGGATATTGTTTTGGTAGGTTATGACTTGATTGATGAAAACATTCAATATCTTAAAAATGATGCAATAGATTATTTGATATCTCAAAACCCAGTAGAACAAGGGTATAGTAGTATAATGAAACTATTTAAATTTGTAATCTTAAAAGAGGAGCCTAAAAAAATAACTTATCTACCAATAGATATCATCATTAAAGAGAACTTGATTGATAGTTGCTAAATGGTTTTAATCTAAAATAATTAATAAAAAAACCAAATATTTTTCTCTTTATATGTTGTAATGGCTAAAAATTAATGTTTATGTAAAGAGATTTTAATCTTTCGCAGAAAATTTATAAATTGTTTTTTGTTGGTATTTTTCTTGTGGATGTAAAATTGTACTTGGAAAATTAGGATGATTTACCGAATCAGGATAATGTTGTGTTTCTAATGCTACTCCAGAAAAAGCACCAAATTTCTTTAACCCATCAATAATTAATTCGGGAATAAATTTACCTGTATAGAGTTGAATACCGACTTCTGTAGTATAAACTTCCATAATTCTACCTGATTTGTTATCAATCAATTTACCTGCTTTAATCAATTTACCTGTGTCGTTATTTAAACAATAATTATTGTCATAACCAATTTCAAGATAATCAATATCTTTTTTTAGAGTTTTGATTTTTCTAAAATCTAAAGGCGTATTCTTTACAGAAAGTATTTTTCCTGTAGGAATTGAATCAGAATCTGTTTCGGTATATTTTTCACAATTCAATTGTAATTGATGATTTAAAATTGTAGGCTCATTACCCAAATTGAAATAGGAATGTTGTGTTAAATTTATAGGAGTTGCTTTGTCGGTTTCTGCAAAATAATCAATTGTAAATTCATTTTCTTCGGTTAAAGAATAAGTGATTTTTAGTTGTAAATTCCCAGGGTACCCCTCTTCTCCATCAATACTTAAGTAAGTTAGTTCTACACCAACTAAATTTTTGTTTTTAAAAGGTTTTGCTTTCCAAATTATTTTATCAAAACCTTTAAAGCCACCATGAATATGATTTGGAGAGTTGTTAGTGGATAGCTTATAATCTATACCTTTTAAAGAAAATTTACCATTTGAAATTCTATTGCCAAAACGACCAATGATAGCACCAAAATAAGGATAAGAGTCTAAATATTTTTTTGATAAATAATGATCTAGTTTATCAAAACCCAATACAATATTTTGATAATCTCTATTTTTGTCTGGAGTAATGATAGAAGTTATGATACCTCCATAATTGGTAAATTTCACTTCAACTCCATTATTGTTTTTAAGTATAAATAATTTTACTTCGGTATTTTCAATTGTACCAAAAATTGTACTAGATATTTGCATGAAGTAAGTATTTCTATAAAATATTATTAAGTAAATGAATGAGCATCTCTATATTGATTATCGAGAAATTAAACCATTTGATTATCACTTTGCGATTAAAATTTTAAGCAAACAGGCTTTGATATTTTTATTTCATTTCCAGTGAAAGTTAATAAACCCGTTTCTTGGTTGATACTCAAAACAATAATATTATCACTTTTTTGATTTGCCACGAGTAAATGATTTCCGTCAGGTGAAAGTGTGAAATTTCGAGGCCAATCTCCGTGAACGAATTCTGTTTGGAGTAATTTCAACTTTCCTTCATCAGAAATAGAGAAAACAGCAATACTATTGTGACCACGATTAGATGCGTACAAGAATTTACCACTAGAACTTACATGGATATCAGCACAATATGATTTTTTTGTATAACCTTCTGGTAAAGTGCTTTGCTGGTCAATTTTTTCAAAAATTCCTGTTTTCTGATTTACTTTTGCAGAAGTTACTGTACAGGATAATTCATTAATTATAAATGCCATATCTTTAGTAGGGTGAAAAGTTAAATGTCTAGGACCATCACCTTTTTTTAAAGATAAAGCGGTTTGTTTTTTGCCTAATATTCCTTCTTTGTTTATAGCATATGAAACAACTTGGTCAATTCCTAAATCTACAGCATAAATAAATTTTCCATTGCTACCAAATTTTGTGCAATGTGCATGAGGAGATTTTTGATTAGGTTTTACAGGACCACTACCTTTATGCTGACGAATTTGAGCAGAGTCTTTAATGATGCCATTTTCAATATCATAAACTAATATATTTCCAGAACCGTAATTTGCAACGGCAAGTAAATTTTCTGAATTGTTTATTTTTGCATGACATAGACCGCTTCCTTTACTAGAAACTTTACTAATAAGATTTAATTTTGTTCTGTCACTATTCCATTGAAAAGAAGCTACTTTTCCTGAATCACTTTCACTAACAGTGTAAACAAATTGTTTGTCTTTACTAATCGAAAAGAAGGAAGGATTCTTAATCTCGGCAACTAAGCTTTTACTTTCAATACTTCCATCGGCAGGATTAAAAAGTAATTTGTAAATACCTTTGCTTGATCCATCAGTATAAGTTCCAACTAAAAGTTCAATATTTTCAGGTTTAATTATTTCTTCTTTTATTTCAGTATAAATTTTAGATTTTTTTTGATTACAACTAGTTATTAAGGAGAAAAGAGTTATTACAAATAACAAATGTTTTACGGTTAGTTTCATTTAGGGTTATTCTATACGGTTTTAAAAATATAAAATTAAGAAATAGAAAAGATATAATGTTATAAAATTTTAGTTTTTTGTGAGATTTGGTTTACCTAAATAACAATATAAACCCGCCAAGTGCGGTTACAAACAAGATAAACCGTCTATAATTGATATTAGAAATTAATTTTACAATATGGATTCCAATATAGAAGCCAATCAGCATAATAGGAATTAAGACAGAATTTAAAACTAAAGTTTCTTTAGTTATTGTTTTCCATATAAAAAAATGAAATGGTAATTTAAAAATATTGATAATAAAAAATAACCAAGCTGCTGTTCCTATAAACTCATTTTTTGGAAGTCGCATTGCCAAAAAGTAAATATTTGAAATAGGTCCAGCCAAATTTCCTAGCATAGTTGTAAACCCTGCTAAAAATCCGGTAGAACTTGAAAACCACAGATTGTTAGGAATAGTTGCTGCTTTTTTGTTTTCGAAATAAAACATAATCAGTACCGAGCCAATTATTATGATAGCCATTATTTTTTTAAATAAATTTTCTGAAACATCATTACCAATCCATACACCAACCAAAACACCAATAATCATCCAAGGTAGTAGTTTTTTTATAAAACGCCATTGTGTATGTCGGTTGTAATAAATAACAGCTAAAATATCGGCAGAAACTAACAGAGTAATTAGTATTCCTGTAGATGATTTTTCGCCAAAAACCAAAGCCATAATTACAACAATGATGACTCCAATACCTTTGATTCCAGATTTTGCCATGCCCAATAAAAAAACAGCAAAAAATATTGACCCCCATTGTATTGTAGATAAATTATAGGATTGTAAAATTTCAAAGTAGCTCATTTCTTGTCAATTGTCATCTAAATTTAATAATAAATCAAAAAATTGATGTGTAAACATTTATACTTTTTTTGCAAATTTAAAAATTTATACTAAACTAGGGGTGGAACCAAATAAAATTTGTGTTTTTCAATAACATTAAGCGCAACATCATGATTTAAAATGTTTTACTTTGGATTGTAAAAGTAGTGTGATTTTTTTCAATTAAAAAATAATATAGTCAAGATAGCCTAAATTGGTATTTATATTGAGTGAGAAGTATTTTGCAAAGCAAATTTCATTTTTAAATATTTATTTAGACACAAATAATAAATCTTAAATTCAAGTCATAAATGCAACTTTTTTTAGGTGCTACATTTAGATAATTTTTTTTCAGAAGAAAAAGGAACGATTTGTTCCTCTTTCTTTCCGAAAGGATATATATCGTACTTTGTGGCTCCTCTTAAAAAGTTACATTATGCGACATATAACCAAAGAACAAAGGTACACAATTTCATCAATGCTAGCTCAAGGCTACAGTAAACAAAAAATTGCTATATGTATAGGTAAGAGCAAAAGTGCTGTTTACAGAGAGATTAAGCGCAACAAAGACCAACGAAATGGAAAATACAGAGAAGAGTTAGCAGAGAAAAAATGCAGAAAACGGCATCGTCACAAGAAAAAGCACATCAAATTTACCCAAGAGGTGAAAGATAAAGTTGAAGAGCTAATTAAAGAAGATTACAGTCCAGAACAAGTAGTAGGCTACTGTAAGAAGGAGAATATATTCTGTGTATCGCACGAAACAATCTATCAATATATATGGGAAGATAAAAAGCAAAAAGGCACGTTACATTCTCATCTACGAAGGCAAGACAGAAGATACCGAAAGCGAGGCAACAAAAAGGATAGTAGAGGAATTATAGTAGGAAGAATAGGAATAGAAAAACGCCCTGATATAGTAGAAAAGCGAGAAAGGTTTGGAGACCTTGAGGTTGATTTAATCGTAGGAAAGAACCATGAAGAAGCCATTGTTACTATAAATGATAGAGTCAGTGGCGTATTAAAAATGAAGAAAGTAGCAAGCAAAGAAGCGGTAGTAGTAACCCAAGCCATAAACGACTTGTTAGACGAATGGATTCCATACTTACACACGATAACGGCAGACAATGGAAAAGAATTTGCAGGACATAAAGAAGTAGCCGAATTTTTAAATATTGATTACTACTTTGCAAGACCGTATCATTCTTGGGAGAGAGGTTCTAACGAAAATTTGAATGGCTTGATAAGACAATATTTCCCAAAAGGATCATCCTTTAGCAACATCACAAATGAGCGAATAAAAGAAGTGGAATTTAAGTTAAATTCAAGACCTAGAAAACGATTTAATTTTGAAAACCCTATATTTGTAATGGATAAATTATTGTTTAATCAAAAAGTTGCATTTATGGGTTGAATTCAGCTAATTTAGAAATTACTAATTCTATTTTAAACAACTTCATTTCCGAAGTTAGAAATTTGAATACGCAAAAAGATGCCATGCGTTTTAGGAGAAATATTGAAAGAATTGGTGAAATTTTAAGTTACGAATTAAGTAAAGAACTTAGTTATTCATATAAAAATATTATTAGTCCTTTAGGTGTTAAAAAAATCCCTATTAGTCAAAAAAATTTGGTGTTATGTTCTATTTTAAGAGCAGGGTTGCCTTTACATCAAGGAATTTTAAATTACTTTGATAACATTGAAAGCGCTTTTATATCGGCATATCGAAAACAGACTTCTCATACTGATTTTGAAATAACTGTTGAATATTTAGCTTCGCCTTCTTTAGATCAAAAGGTTTTAATTTTAGCTGACCCAATGCTTGCTACTAGCAATTCATTAGTCGCCGTTCATGATACTTTAAAAAAACTAGGAGACATTAAACAAATTCATATAGTAAGTGTAATTGCGGCTACAAAAGGGATTGAATATATTAAGCAATTTTTTCCAAAAAGCACACATTTATGGGTAGCAACTATTGATAAAAAATTAGATAAAAACGGCTATATTGTTCCTGGCTTAGGTGATGCTGGGGATTTGGCATTTGGCAAAAAACTATAATATATTATGCCCATTTAAGGGCATCTCTAAATTATAAAATGTCGCATTAATAAATGCGATTTTAGCGAAATTTCATTGAAAAAGAAAAATTTATAGGCAGTGTTTTGTGGTTAAATTTGGTATTATATCAGATATATAATCAAATATACTATTATAAATAGGTATAAAATTATTTCTTTTAACCAGCGTTTTTCTACATCTTGTAAATAATTTGCAAATAAAATACTTAAAGGAATAAATAGAAAATTTAGTTCGGAACCATTTTTTATAAGTGATATCAAAGCCACTATAAGTGACAATACAATTTGAAACATCAAAACAGCCCATGTTGATTTAAAGTCTTGTTTAGAAAAAAAAGATTTTTTTGTTGTAGGAAAAATAGTAAATATAGTAAATATAGTTATAAATATTATTGGGTATAAATAACTTTTCTGTAAATAATTACCAAAACTTAGACTGTACTCTAATTGCCAAAAATTACCAAAAATATATAATTTATCAGTTGCTAATAAGTAAATATACAACAGAAATATTGGCGTAAAAAATCCAACTATAGGGATAAAAGTATTTTTTCTACTATTTTTATGAAATAAGAAAATTGAAGCATAAAGCAAAATTAAATATAAAAAACTCCAATCATAAAACATACTTGCAATGCAAATACAAAATGCACTATCAAAAATTTTCTCTCTTGTATTGAAAGGGGTTCTTAAACTATAAATTTTTCTAAAGGCAAGTAGCAAGAAGAAATTTGCAATTAATATATCTGTATTCTCAAATGAAAGTGGAAAAAAACTATAAAATAAAATATAAAAATATAAAGCAAAAGAGTTATCATTTGTAAGTGTATTTTTTCTGATAATAAAATCAAAAATAAATAACATAAGGACTGCTAGAAATAAATAAAACCCTTTTTTAATAAAATATGCTATTGATATTTCTCCTGAAAAAAAATAAATAGTAGAAATTGTATAGACTAAAAACAACAAAAAAGATAGTACCAAAAAATTAATTGGCTTAGTTTTATTAAAAAAATTTGCTATCATAATGATATTTTTTACTTTTGCTATCTAATTTTTTAGTTTAGAATCTTATTTTTTATAAATTTGAGCTAATGTAAAAAACTTTATGTCATAAGCCTAAAGGTTTTGACTGATTTTAAAAAATATTTATATGATTGCAAATAATATATTTAGAGCTATTGGTGATTTTTGTACAGCCATTTTATTTCCTCCATACAAAGCTTTTCGACTTACTGATGGCTGGTGGAGTTCAAACATTATCAATATTGTTTTTATTAGTATTGGTATGTTATTATTTTTATATTGGCTAGTTCAATTACAAAAATTTCAAAAAGCGGGTGAAGAATAATTTTATTCAAAAAATAAATTACTGTGGGAAGTAAGAACAAGTTAAAAAGGTTTCATGAGAATGAAACATTTAAAAATGTAATTCAACCTACTCGTGAAGAAGTATTAAATAGATTTCCTTTAAAAGGAGATTGGTTTGCTTTTTTTGACAATAAAAACCCTATCATTATTGAACTAGGTTGTGGAAAAGGTGAATATACTGTCTCTTTGGCTAAAAAATATCCAAATAAAAATTTTATTGGAATAGATATTAAAGGCGCACGGTTTTGGCGTGGTGCAAAAACTGCCTTAGAAGAAGGTTTAACAAACGTTGCTTTTTTAAGAACACAAATTGAGCTAATTGATTTTTGTTTTTCTACAAACGAAATTTCTGAAATTTGGATTACTTTTCCTGATCCCCAAATAAAATACAAACGCACTAAACATCGTTTAATTACAGAAGAATTTTTAAAAAAATACCAACAAATTTTATCTCCTAATGGTGTAGTTCATTTAAAAACAGATAGTGAATTTTTACATGGGTATTTATTAGGTTTATTACACGCAGGTAATCATCAAGTTTTGTTTGCCCATCATGATATTTACAATAGTTCAAGTCCGCCACAAGAAGCAACTTCCATTCAAACTTTTTATGAAAAACAGTATTTAGAACACAATAAACCTATAACTTATGTAAAATTTATAACTAAATACTAAAAATGGAAAAGGATGGTTTTTTTGAGCGAGTATATCAAGTCGCTAGACAAATTCCATGTGGAAGAGTTACATCTTATGGAGCTATAGCTAAATACCTAGGAACACCTAAATCGGCAAGAATGGTAGGTTGGGCTTTAAATGCTTCCAGAAATGATGCTTCCGTACCTGCACATCGAATAGTAAATCAGAAAGGAATACTTTCGGGAAAATTTCATTTTAAAGGAACAAATTTAATGAAACAACTTCTTGAAAATGAAAACATTAAAATTAATAATAATCAAATTGTAAATTTCGAAAATCTTTTTTGGGATCCAATTAAAGAGCTCTTTAAACAATAATATCCTGTTTTTTAAGTTTTTTGATTTAAAATGAGTTAATTAAACATTTTCTTTTTTATATTTGTAAAATTCATTTAACAATTTGAACTTAGATTATGAGGAAACTTTTACTGAAAATTACTGTCTTAATTTTTTTCTTATTTAGCACAGTAACTTATTCACAAACTGACTTCAGTCATGAAGTAGGTGTTCATTTTGGTCCGGCTTCGTTTCAAACAGATTTTGGTCAAAGAGGTGATTTTCCTAGTGCAAATGCTTCAACATTAGCGTTAGGGTTAACGCATTATTTAAAATTTTTTGGTAGTCAATATAGTTGGAGATCTGGTGGAGGTTATTTTGCTTCGCATTTTAAATTAAAAACTGAATTTACATATTTGTTCAATACTAATATTCAACATAAAGGCGATTTAGAGAATCGACCTGAATTTCAAGCAATGCAAGGTCAAATTAAAATGTACAATATTGGTACAAGTCTTGAATACTATTTCTTAGAGCTTGAAGATTATGCTTCTTTTTATGGTAATGAAAATTCTTTTAATCCTTTTGTTAGTATTGGATTACACTTTTCTTCATACGATCCTGATATTTTAGTAGATGGAGTATCTCTAGAAAATCAACAAGAACCTTACACACAATTAATCCCAAAATGGCAAGAAAACAGTATTTTCTTAGGGTCTGGTAATACTTTTGGTCTTTCAATAGGAGCTGGATTACGTTATAGTTTACAGCAAGTTGATCTTGTTCTTGATACTCGCTGGCAGCATTTCTTTTCTGATAATATTGATGGTTTAAATGCCCCTAACGATCCAGGAAACAAAAGAAATGACACAATGATACTTGTTAATGTTGGAATTGTATATATTTTTGGAAAAGATAAATAGTAATCAAATTCAATTATTATTCTTGCTTTTCATCATATTCTTGATATAAAAAATCGTTATATGGGAAACGAGTTATATGTATTTTTTTCACCTCATCAAAAACTCTAGATTTAAACTCTTCTAAATTTTCCTTATTGAGTGCTGAAATAAAAATACAATCATTATTTAATTTCGACATCCATGTTTTTTTCCAATCTTGCAGTGTATAATGAGCTTTTGTTTTTTCGGTTACTAAATCATCTTTATCAATAGTTTCGTGTGTATATTTATCTATTTTATTAAATATCATCAATATAGGTTTCACATTTTTCTTTTCATTTTCTGGAGTAATCTCGTCTAAAATTCTATTTACAGAATCAATTTGATCTTTAAAACTTTCGTGAGAAATATCAACAACGTGGAGCAATAAATCTGCTTCTCGAACCTCATCTAAAGTAGATTTAAAAGATTCTATCAATTGTGTAGGCAACTTTCTGATAAAACCAACCGTATCGGTAAGTAAAAAAGGAATATTTTTTATTACTACTTTTCTAACTGTCGTATCCAATGTTGCAAATAATTTATTCTCGGCAAAAACATTACTTTTACTAACTATATTCATCAAGGTAGATTTCCCTACATTGGTGTATCCTACCAAAGCAACTCGAACCATTTTCCCTCTATTTTTGCGTTGAATAGCCATTTGTTTGTCAATGGCTTTTAGTTTTTTTCTTAATCTAGATATTTTATCACGAATAATTCTTCTGTCTGTTTCAATTTCGGTTTCACCAGGTCCTCGCAAACCAATCCCTCCTTTTTGTCTTTCTAAATGCGTCCACAATCTAGTCAATCGAGGTAAAAGGTATTGACATTGAGCTAATTCAACTTGGGTTCTAGCATAAGATGTTTGTGCTCTTTGCGCAAAAATATCTAAAATAAGATTCGTTCTATCTAAAACCTTACAATCTAAAACTTTTTCAATATTTCGAAGTTGTGCTGGATTTAATTCATCATCAAAAATAACAGATCCAATACTATGTTCATCAATATAATTTTTAACTTCTTCTAATTTTCCTTTTCCTAAAAATGTTTTAGGGTTTGGAAAATCTAATTTTTGTGTAAATCGTTTTATTGCTTTACCTCCTGCTGTATAGGTTAAAAACTCTAATTCATCTAAATACTCTTTAGATTTATTTTCATCCTGTTCACCAGTAATTACACCGATTAAAACAACATCTTCAATTTTTGAATCTCTTTTTTCCATCATTTTGTAAATTTACAACCCTTTTTTATTATGGTATAAGCATAATATTTTTTATTTTCGAAAATAATTCAATAATTTTTATGTTAAATACTTTTTCCATTGCCTTTTACAATTTAGAAAATCTTTTTGACACAAAGCGCAATAAATATATTTTAGACAAGAGCTATACTGCAGGAGGGGATTTGGAGTGGAATCAAGATAGGTATGCACGAAAAATTCAAAATTTAAGTAATGTCATTTCTAAAATTGGGATTAAAAATTCAAAATTACCTCCAATATTTATTGGAGTATCTGAAGTTGAAAATAAAGCTTGTTTATCTGACTTAATAAATTCAGAAAAATTATTACCTTTTAAATATGATTTTGTGCATTATAATTCTCCAGATGAAAGAGGTATTGATGTTGCATTTTTATATCAAAAAAAGTATTTTGACTTAATTTATTCCAACACTTATACTTTATACTTAACTGATGGTAAGAATAATAGAGATTATACTCGAGATATTTTATTAGTATCTGGTAAACTTTTTAATGAACAAATTTATATCATTATTAATCATTGGCCTTCAAGAAGTAAGGGTATTGGTTTTTCAGATCACAAACGAGTAAAAGCAGCAAATTTAGTTCGTGAAATTATAATTGATATCCATAAAGAAAATAAAAATCCAAAAATAATTATTATGGGTGATTTTAATGATCAGCCGAGTAATAATAGCATTAAAAATCATTTAATGACTGATGCATTTTTTAACCCAATGTTCGTTTTACAACAACAAAACAGAGGGTCTGTAAATTATCGTGGAAAATGGTATTTATTTGACCAAATAATTTTAAGTAAGCTGTTTTTAAATAACGTTCCAAACAAAATAAAATTTAAAGATATCGATATTTTTGATGCCCATTTTATACAAGAAAAAACGGGTAAACGAAAAGGATCTCCTAAACGAACTTATATTGGCAAGTGGCATCAAGGCGGTTTTAGTGATCACTTCCCTGTATTGGCTTATTTTCAAAAAATCATTAAGCTTTAATTACAGGGCAATAGCCAAGGTTTAATTACCCGAAATTTTAAAATTATCTACATCGTAAGTTGTTGAAATTCCAGGATCAGCTCCCAAATATCTTAGAGCAATAAATACATTTCCTTCAAGGCAATTTAAACTTATATCGCCTGAAGAAATATAATCGTTTACATAAGTACTTCTAGCACCGACAGAAATTTTTACGCTTAATTGTTGCCATGTTGCCTCTTGAATATTTTTATTAAAATCAGTAGAAACCCATGCTGTTAAAATTGATCCACTATCAAATGATGCTTTGGTATCAAAAGTTAAAATTTCATTACTAGAGTTATCTAAATTTATTGGTGGAGTAATTAACCAAGCTTCCAAAGGGTTTTCATTGGTGTTAAATGCCGAAATTTGCATAGAAATATTTCCTTTACTTGATCGTTTTTTAAATTTTCCATTCCCTAAATAAGTATTTGTATTTGTCCACCCTAAATCTTCAAGGTCTTTTGTTTTTTTTATTTCTTGGAAATTTTCAAAAAATATAAGTTTTGGTTCCTTTGTAATATTATTCTCACAATTTAGAAATTGAGGGTCACATCTTTGATTTTCAGTAAAATCAAAAGTTGAGAGGTCATTCAATATCAAAACATACTTTTTTGCACTAAAATCTTTGGTCAAAACAGCACTTAATTGCCCTTTTTTATGAGATAATAAGTTCGATTTAAAATTGGAAAAAGTACTTGTACTTAATAGAGTTGTGATTTGATTATCACATTGTACTAAAACTCTTTCTCCATTAAATCTATCAAATTTTTCACCTGCAAAGGTCTTTCCAATTTCGTCATTTTTAAACTGTAAGTTTTTAATTTGTACATAGGTGTTTAATTGCTCTTCTGTAAAATTTGCCAAAGTAATTGGCTTTGAAATTATTTGTTTTGTTTGTATTGAACGGATGATAAAATTATCAATTAAGGTTTCTGGAATTTCTTTCACTTTATTTTTTATAATAAAACCTATTTTATATTTTCCTTCATTATTGACGATACTTAAACCTGCCATTTTTACAAATACTTTTCTTCCAAAATTAAATTTGGTAAAAGAAGCCTTAAAATCGATTAATATTTCAATTCCCGAAGTGGGGTTTTTATAATTATCTTGAATAATTAATGTTTTATAAAAATTTCCTGCCTCATCGCTTGAAATTACAAAGCCTTCAATAATAGTTGTATCATCTGCGTTGAAAGTATAAATATTTTCTCCCAATTGTTTATGGGCATTTTTTATTGCTATAATATTTGAGTTTGCAAAAATATTAGGTGCTTCAATTTCTATTTTTGGAACATCAAAATTTTCTGTTTTAGTACATGAAACGATAAGTATTAAAAGTATAAGTTGAATAATTTTTTTCATAATATTATTTTTTATTGATTATTGTATCACAAAGGTTTGCAAAACGATGTCATGAAATTTCTTAGCAATTCTTAGCGTTATCTTGATGGTTCTCTGTGCGATATAACTTCTTAAAACCTGAAATACACTGAAGCATAATAATTGGTGCCATAACCAAACCAATATTTTGGACCAAATAGGGGTAAGTTTCTACTCTTATCTTTCTTTAATGTTTTATAATTTACATTTCGTGATTGTTCAAATCCTCCAGTTTTATATTCTGTATTTAATATATTACTCACATTGGCAAAAAAACCTATATAGTATTTATCAATTTTCCATGACTTGCCTCCTACTATATTTATTAAAAAATAGGAATCAAATTTTTCTTGTTGAAGTAATTCTTTAGCAATATTTTCATCATAATCATTAAAAGGTAATCCGTCAATATCTGTATAAAAATTCTTGGTTCGAATAATTGGAGAAACATTGATATATGCATTTGAAAAATGGTTTCCAGTTGCACCAAACCACCAGTATTTCGGACTACTATATTCAAAACCAAAGGAATATGCTTGCTGAGGGCCACCAGAAACAGCATAATTTTTTAAATATGACTTACCATATTTTAATGATTTTGTAAAACTATCGGAAGTCAAATAAAGATTTGGATTATTCGTATAAACCGATTTGCCAATAGCGACAACTCCCTTTAGTTTTAACCCAGAAATTATTGGAATTTCAATACCCATTTCAATTCCAATATTTTGTTTGTCAATACCTGTAAGTACTTCTTGAACAAATGCAGTATTTTCTGCAGAATCTAATCCTGAAAGTCCATCGGCAAAATAGAATGAAATCTGTGTTTGGTCTTCTTGTTTTGTAAAATATCCTGTCAATTTTAAATTAATTTTAGGGTGTCGTAAATAATAACTTATGTCAAATAAGGCGTTTTTTTCATCGGTTAAACCGATAACAATATCATTGTTTTCTCGCATATTGGAGAATGAATTTTGTAGCGTTGGAGCTTTAGTTAAATATGCAGCGCTTATACTAAAAAGATGTCGCCCAGAAAGTTTATAAGTAAAACCGCTTTTGACTCCAAAATTTGAAAAATTTAATGCAGCACTTTCTCCCAGAGATTGGTTTTCTGGAAAAGAACCATTTTCATACAAACCTATTCGTTGGTAATTGGTATTGGAATAGTTAAGAGCAATATAAGTATCTGTTTTTTTAGAATTATATTGTGTTTGAATAAAGCTTTCCAAAACCGAAGCATTTAATATAAAATTGTATTTATAGCGTTCATTTTCGGCAATTGTTCTATTAGGATGTTGCAAATCACTTTGTGCTTCTTTTAAATTATTGCTATAAACATCAACATCTAAAAATTTATTTCCACCTAAAAGGTCAAGCATATTTGCAAAATTTTCAGATTTCAATTTTTTATATCCAATAGCACCATTTAAAGTGAATTTTTCATCAATTTTAGCATATAATATAGAGTTAATAGAAAGTTGTTTATCATCATTTCTGTCTTCATATAAAGCATAAATTGTGTTACCTCCATTGGCTACTGTATTTTGATTTTTGGTAAATAGATCTGTCCAATTTACTTGTCCGTTATTTAAAAACTCTTGTTCTGCCAAATAAGCATTTGAATAATCTAGATTATCATTATTTCTTAAAAAATAGCTTGGTAATTTTTGATAATACATAGGGTCTGGATTTGCTCCGCCACCAATAATATTTTGATTTCCATTACCAATAATAATTCTTGTTCCTCCATAATCTAATCTACTATTTCCAAATTTTCCAAATTGATAGGTAGCATTCGTTTGTAGGGAAATTTTCTTGTTTATATTCCAAAAATGATTGAGTTGAAAAATTGGTTCTTCAATTTTTCTAATACGTGAATTTCTCATTTCTCCTTCTTGGTTTCCCCAATAAGAGTTGTACTTAATTCCTTTTAGGTTGTAAATTTCTTGTGTAATGGGTGAAGATTTTCCTCGAATATTTGATGCATAAATTGTGGTAAAATTAAAACTATGTTTATCGTTCATTTTTTTTTCTACAGATACAAAAAAAGAGTTTGCACTATATAAAGTTCCTTCTCTAAACCCTTCATTGGCAAATCTTCGAGAAGCAGAAATTGTATATGCCCATCCATTTTGTAAAAGTCCGCTACTATAGCTTCCCATAATTCTTCTTTTATAACTTCTATTAGAGCTAGCATAAGATATTTTAACTCCTTTTCGGTAAGTAGAGCTTCGCGTATTGATATTTGTTGAGCCTGCAATTCCACTAAATGTAACATTTGAAGGAGATAAATTTGAAGCAAATTCTTGGTTTCTCAGTACATCATTTAAGCCTCCCCAATTACTCCATTGGGGTCTGGAATTATATAATTTATTCATTTTTACTCCATTGAGTAATACTTGAGAATATTCCGATCCTAAATTTCTTGGTTTAAAAAATGTTGGACTAAACTCATAGGCAACAGTTTTTAAAAACACATCTTTGGAAGAAACTAATATTCCTGATATTGTATTGGATTCTCCTTTTTCATCTTCGTATAATTCTTCTTCACTCAAATTTATAAAACCGTTTTCTCTTTCTTCTTTTAATTTTTCTGATAAGCGAATTATACCTAAATCTATTTCTTCATTATTTCCAATAACTGTTAAAGGAATTTTTTTAGTTTCATATCCTACTAAAATAATTCTTAAAATATATTCCCCTTGAGGAAAATTGTTAAGTTGAAAAGTTCCATCAAAAGCTGATTGCGTTTGAAAAGCTGTTTTAAAAATTTTAACATTTACATTTTGTAAATTTTTATCTGAAACATCATCAATAATTTTACCCGAAATAGAATTAAAAGTTTGTGCACTTATTTCCTGAAATGAATAAAAATAAATTATGAATAAAACTGAAAATGTTTTCATAAAGGTTTGAATTAAAAAAGCTTTAAATCTTAATTTTGCTCAATATTGCAACCATCTTAATATTTTGATGCCTTAAAAGAGTTGAGGTTAACATGTAAATATTATAATTTTTTAAAATGAAGTATTTAATACTATAAAAAATAAGATATAAATCACTCTTAGGTGCAGTAATTAACTCAATACTTTCATATTAAGCTTTTAAAAGTCAAGTTTCCGAAGAAATTATGGCTGGAGACTCATTAATAACCAATTTAAACATATAATGTCGCATAAAATAGTTTTTTTAAAAAGATGTTAACCTTATCATTTTATTAGCATTAATTGATATAAATTATATTTTGTTTAAAAAAAAGAAGTGTTTCATATCGTTTTTATTTCTATTTATTTTTTTTATACAATTCTCTCATTGTCAAACTCGAACATATAAAATAAGAACGATTTCTTTTTATAACGTAGAAAATCTATTTGATACCATAAACAACCCTAATACTTTTGATGATGACTTTACAAGCAAAGGGAAGAATCATTATAATTCAAAAATATATTGGAATAAAATTGAAAATATTAGTAAAGTAATTTCTCAAATAGGTTTTGAAAAAACAAAAACAAGTCCAGCAATAATTGGTTTGGCAGAAATTGAAAATAGAGCTGTTTTAGAAGATTTAATAAATTCTAAAGATCTTAAAAAGAAACAATACAAAATTTTACACTCTGATTCTCCAGATAGAAGAGGGATTGATGTTGCGCTTTTATATCAAAAAAAATATTTTACTCCCTTACATCATGAAAGTTTTGAGGTAAAACTTTGGGATGAAAAAGGAAAACGAATTTATACTCGCAATCAACTTTTAGTTAGTGGTTTATTAGATGATGAAATAATTTACCTTATTATAAATCATTGGCCTTCTCGACGAGGTGGACAAATAAAAAGTACTCCTAAAAGAGAAAAAGCAGCTTATATCACCCAACAAATCATTAACAAAATAAAAGTTGAAGATAAAAATGCAAAAATTTTTATTCTAGGAGATTTTAATGATGACCCAATAGATAAGAGTATAAAAATAGGATTGAATAGCCTTGAAAAATTAAAATATTTAAATGATAGTACATTGTATAATCCAATGGAAAATATGTATAAAAAAGGGCTAAATACTTTAGGTTATAGAGATAAAATAAATTTATTTGATCAAATATTAATGACCTCTAATTGTATAAGTCTTGACAAAAGTTATTCATCTTATAAGTTTTATAAAGCAGGAATCTTCAACCCACAATATTTAGTTACTCAAAAAGGTCGTTATAAAGGGTACCCTTTTCGAAGCTTTCAAAATAATAATTATACGGGAGGTTATAGCGATCATTTTCCTGTATATATTTATTTGATTAAAGAAAATAATTAACTCATAATTATTGTATATATATATTTGTGGCTCAATTTTTGATTATGAAATACCTAAATAAAAAAAATTATGAAAAAATTTCTTACTTTCATTCTATTATTTGTCACTTTCATTTCGTTTTCTCAAGAAACTGAAAAATATGAAAAGTCGCATGAATTAAAAATTAATGCTCTTAGTTTAATCTTTTTTAAATCTATTGATGTATCTTATGAGTATTTACTTGATGAAGAATCATCTATAGGAATCTCTTTTTTAGTTAATTTAAACGATGAGTATAACGACGGTCCAAATTATAATGAAACCATTGCAATAACGCCTTATTATAGACATTTCTTTTCAAAAAGATATGCTTGGGGATTTTTTGTAGAAGGTTTTGGAATGTATAATGCTCAAAAAATAGAGGACTATGATTATGATTCTATAATTGGAGGTTCAACCTATCTCGACAAAAGAACAAGCAATTTTGCTTTAGGAGTTACTTTAGGAGGAAAATTTGTTAGTGAAAAAGGTTTTATTTTTGAATTTTTTGGCGGTATAGGTAGAAATTTATTTACTAGTGATAGTCGATATAATTCTGAAATTGTACCTAGAATTGGAACCTCTTTTGGTTATAGATTTTAAAATATTAGAATCAAAATTTAGAATTATAGCATTATTTTTGATAACTTTAACCAAGTAAAAACAAGAACATTTGTCTTATTTATCTCACATTATTAAAAACATTATTTTTAAATATAAATTAATATATATCTTTTTAATTGGTAACAGTGTCGTTTCCTATTCACAAAGTGATTGGGTCAATTACCTTGTTAAAAAAGATAAAGGTTTAATGTCTATTCATTTAGATTTGGCATTAAATAATACTAAACCATTATACAGAAACCTTTTAATTGTAGGTGCAAGTTATAACAAGAGTTGTTTTAAAAATGGATTTCCTAAGAATAAAGGACTAGAAAAATTATATGCTTTTTCTGATTCTGTTGCAACCACAATTAATAAATCCACCAAATACAAATTAGCAGGAGTTATTACTTATCAATGTTTTGGTTTTGATATATATTATGTGAAAGACACTATTAATATTCGAAAGGATATTCATAAAATGATTGACAGAAGCTATAGTCAATCTGGAAGGTATCTTTTGATTCAAAGTGACCAAAAATGGGAATATTATTATAATATTTTTCCCGATAATAAGCCCAATGATTTTTTTATTAATCATGAATATTTAAGTGAGATGGTATCTCAAGGAGATGATTTATCTCAAGAAAGAGTAGTTCATCATTGGATAAATTTTAAAAAAGAAAAGAAAAGACTCAAATATCTCAATCAGTTAAAAGGTTTTGGTTTTTCTATAGACTCTCTTAACTATAAAAAAGAAAATCCTTATCCTTATGAATTGCAGGTTTCTAAAAAACAATCGGTAAGACCTAATTCAATTAATAAACTTACCAAAATTCTCTCTGCTTTAGCTCGTTCTTCATATGGGCAATACGATGGCTGGGCAACAAAAGTTATTGTGCAAGATTAAAAAGGTTCTAGTTTTATTATTATCTTGTAACCTTAGTATCTGTTAAAAAATAAGTCGTGCAGAATCGGGGCACCTGCCTGCCGGCAGGCAGGGTTATTTTGCTTTTTTTTCAATTTAAAATTTTCAAGCATAGCCTTAGTTACAGTTGTAAATTTTAACAAATAAAAACGGCTAAAGAACAAGCCGAAATGTATGAGTTCTTTTTTAACAGATACTTAACTTCAATTAAGAGGGACAATTACTCAAAAAGTGATTAAAAATTAAAATAGTACGCGAACAACCTCTTCTATTTTTGAAACTTTTATAATTTCAATTTTAAAATTATGGTTGGCTATTTTATTAAATTTTGATAATATAATTTTTTCAAAACCTAACTTTTCAGCTTCAATAATTCTTTGTTCTATTCTATTTACAGCTCTAATTTCTCCTGCTAAACCTACCTCAGCTGCAAAGCAAACATTTTGAGGTATAGGTTCGTCTTCATTTGATGATAAAATGGAACAAACTACTGCCAAATCAATAGCAGGATCTTCTACTTTTAATCCACCAGCAATATTTAAAAACACATCTTTTGCTCCCAATCTAAATCCAGCTCGTTTTTCTAAAACTGCCAATAACATGTTTAATCTTTTTATATTATAACCTGTTGCAGATCGTTGTGGAGTACCATAAACTGCGGTACTTACTAAAGCTTGAACTTCTATCATTAAGGGTCGCATACCTTCTAAGGTAGCTGAAATTGCTGTTCCTGTTAAGTCGGAATCTTTTTCAGAAATTAATATTTCCGATGGATTACTTACTTCTCGTAATCCAGTATTTTGCATTTCATATATCCCTAATTCTGCAGTAGAACCAAATCTATTTTTTTGAGCTCGAAGTATTCTGTAGGTATGGTTTCTATCGCCTTCAAATTGTAAAACCACATCTACCATATGTTCTAAAATTTTTGGTCCAGCAATAGCTCCTTCTTTGGTAATATGCCCGATTAAAATTACAGGAGTATTTGTTTCTTTAGCAAATTTTATCAGTTCAGCAGTTGATTCTCTAATTTGAGAAATACTACCTGGTGAGGCTTCAATAGTATCGGTATGTAAAGTTTGTATAGAGTCAATTACTACAACATCGGGTGCGGTGTCTTCAATTATTTTAAAAATATTTTGAGTATTGGTTTCTGTTAAAATTAAACAATTATCATTTGTGCCTTCTAGTCTTTCCGCTCTTAATTTTATTTGCGACTGACTTTCTTCTCCCGAAACATATAACACTTTGTTTTCCATTAAAAGTGCTATTTGTAATAATAAAGTCGATTTACCTATTCCTGGTTCACCGCCTAATAAAACGACAGATCCTTTTACCAAACCTCCTCCTAAAACTCTGTTCAATTCATTATTATCTGTTGGAATTCTCTCTTCATTAGAAATAGATATTTCGTGAATTTTTAAAGCTTTACTCACTCTTTTTAAAGGAGTAAATTGTTTCCAGTTTCTTTTTTCTTTTTTCTGAATAATTTCTTCAACAATGGTATTCCATTCATTACACGAATTGCATTTTCCCACCCATTTTGGAAATTGAGCTCCACAGTTTTGACAGAAAAAGGTTGTTTTGGTTTTCATGATATTGGTTTATAGTCCGTTCTTGACTACGCTCGAACTGACAGTTGTTTTTGAAGTATTATACTTCTTCAGCTCTAATTTATCTCCATCAAAAACAGCATAAGTAAAATAAGTAATCCAATCTCCAGTATTAATATAAGTGCTGTTTTCACTAACTTTAATTTCCATAGGTAAATGACGGTGACCAAAGAGAAAATAATCATAATGTTTTGTTTCTAATTTTTTCTTAGCATATTGAACCAACCATTCATTTTCTTCTCCTAGAAAAATCACATCTTCATCACCCGAAATGAGTTTGTTTTTTGTAGATAAATACTGTGCAAGGCGCATACCAATATCTGGGTGTAACCAACGATAAAGCCATTTTGATAAGGGATTAGTAAACACTTTTTTCATGCGTTTATAACCTTTATCTCTTGGACCTAAACCATCGCCGTGACCAATTAAAAAGGTTTTATCATTAAAAGTAAATTCTTTACGATGATAATATACTGGTATATTCAATTCGGTTTCAAAATAATCATCCATCCATAAATCGTGATTCCCAACAAAAAAGTGAATTGGAATTCCGCTATCTCTAATTTCTCCCAATTTACCTAATACTCGAACAAAACCTTTCGGAACCACTTTTTTATACTCTAGCCAACAATCAAACAAATCTCCCAATAGAAAAATAGCTTCGGCGTCTTGTTTAATAATATCTAACCATTGGATAAATTTCTTTTCGCGTTCTAAACTTTTTTCATGCGAAGGAATTCCAAAATGCTGATCGGATGCAAAATATATTTTTTTATGTTTGGATACTGATTTCACTGATTTTTATTTCACCTTTCTAAAAATTATGCATAACGAATTTAATATTTATTTTTACTCAATACTAATTACTCAGTTTTCAATACCAATCACTTAATACTCTTTTTGGTCACTAGCAAACCACTCTGCATAAGAATTATTTGTTTCGTATAATTTTAACGAATGTAAGGAAACATCTTGAGGTAATTGTGATTTAATTCTCTCGGCAAAATCAAACAGCAAATTTTCACTAGTAGGTTGATAGGGAACTAAAATTAATTTATGTGAATGGCTTTCAATAGTTTTTGCCAATTCTAAATGTGGTGAATTTTGATTTAAAACAACACCGTGATCAAAAATATCAACAATTTCTTTTTTTACCATTTTTTTCAAATCTCCAAAATCTAATACCATTCCATTTTTAGGGTTTTCAAGATCATCAATTGGTGTTCCGATTACGGTTACATAAAGATGGTAGCTATGTCCATGAATATTTTTACATTTTCCATCATATCCATACAATGCATGTGCTGATTCGAAGTCGAATTGTTTAGTAATTCTTATTTTTTTCATAATTAACACACCCCTAACCCCTCTCAATAGGGGAATTTTTAGCACCATTCTGCA
>JAKITG010000170.1 GCA_021648195.1 Flavobacteriaceae bacterium
AAAAGCCTCATTTTAGCTATAGCTATAACTACGTTTTTTGCCTTGTTACTGCACAAAATAACATCGCCAATTCTGTACACTTTATTTTGTAATAAGCCCTTATTATTGAAGTATGTATATTTTCAGAATTTTGATTTTTAATTATTGCCATCCGAAGAAATCAAACACTTATTATTTTCCCATTTTCCTTTTAAGGTTTTTTTTGAAATTATTATACCCTTACAGGTTAAGAAATTACCAACAGCATCTTTTTTAATAATTTTCATTTCACCTTTTTTAATAGCAGAAATGATAATATTTGTTGTTTTATTTTTTGAAGATTCAAGATTGCTTAAACCTACTTTTACCCCTATTTTATTGTTGTGTAAATCCATAGCTGAAGAAATTTTATCGGGTACATATCCATCTTCTAATTTATTATTTTTATAGGTTTTGTAATTTCCTTTTTCGTGTGCTTTCCCTAATTTTATTGCCGCATTTTTGCCAATTTTTTGTGTTAAACTAGCCATCCAAAAACTATGTTTGAAAGCATCTAAATGACCACCGTTATTATCTTTACCGATACTACCATAGTTAGCAATAGAATCTTTCGTTTTTTCGGCTTCTTTAGAAATAAAAAATGCCTTTTTTGCCTTCAATGGATGGAAAATTGCCCATACTTTTTCAGATTTAGACACTTTTTTAAAAGAATGTCTTAGCTGAGGCGAACAACCAGTAAGTACTAAGACAGCAATAAACAAAAAGTATTTCATTTTATAAAAGCATTTATAACTACAAATTTATAACTTTGTTAGCTAATATTACTTTTACTATGAAATATCTACCGATCAATAACAAACTATTTATTAAAAATAGAAAAAAATTTATAACTCAATTGAAATCCAATAGTTTGGCTATTTTTAATTCCAATGATATTTATCCCGTAAGTGCAGATAGTACTTTACCTTTTGCTCAACATCGTGATATATTTTATTTAAGTGGGGTAGATCAAGAAGAAAGTATTTTGATTATTTTTCCCGACTGCTCGAGAGAAGAACACCGTGAGATTTTATTTTTAAAAGAAACTAATGAGCATATTGCTATTTGGGAAGGTGAAAAATTGACCAAAGAAGCTGCCTTAACAACATCGGGAATCAAAACTGTTTATTGGCTACAAGATTTAGATAAAGTTTTATTTGAAATTATGACACAGGTTGAGAATGTTTACATCAATACCAATGAACATTACCGAGCCAATGTAGAAACCGAAACCCGTGAAGCTAGATTTGTAAAAAAATTACAAAAAAAATTTACTGGACATACTTATTTACGCAGTCAACCTATTCTGCAAAGAATTCGTTCTATAAAAGAACCCGAAGAAATTGCTTTAATTCAGCAAGCTTGTGATATTACCAAAAAAGGTTTTAAAAGAATTTTAAGTTTTGTAAAACCTAATGTTATGGAATATGAAATTGAAGCTGAATTTATTCATGAATTTACTCGTAATAGATCAGATGGTTTTGCTTACACTCCAATTATTGGTTCGGGATATAATGCATGCATATTGCATTATATTGAAAACAATCAAAAATGTAAAGCAGGAGATATAATTTTGATGGATGTAGGTGCGGCTTATGCTAATTATTCTAGCGATATGACAAGATGCGTTCCTGTTTCTGGTAAATTTTCAACTCGCCAAAAGGAAGTTTATAATGCCGTTTTACAGGTTAAAAATGCAGCAGCTAAAATGTTAGTTCCAGGTACTATTTGGGCTGATTATCAAATCAAAGTTGGTGAAATTATGACTCAAGAATTAATTGATTTACGTTTGATTACCCAAGAAGAAGTGAAAAATGAAGACCCAAAATGGCCAGCCTACAAAAAATATTTTATGCACGGCACTTCCCATCACATAGGATTAGATACCCATGATTACGGAATACTAACTGAGCCTATGCAGGCAGGAATGGTTTTTACAGTAGAACCTGGTATTTATATTCCTGAAGAAAATCTAGGAATACGATTGGAAGATAATTATGTAATTCAAAAAAAGGGAGAACCCATTAATTTAATGGCAAATATTCCTATTGAAGTCAATGAAATTGAAACTTTAATGAACAAAGCATAGCCCTAATTCTTTTTCATGAAAAGAAACCCCGAAAGGGTTTCAAACCCTTCGGGGTTAAACAAAAAAAATGAGACAGTTAGAATTTATAGAACCAGATAGATATTACCATATTTATAATAGAGGAATTAATGGTGGAAATATATTTTATTCTAACAAAAATTACACTCATTTTTTGAAATTATATGACAAATATATCAGTAGTGTTGATGATGCTTTTGCTTGGTATTTATTAAAAAATAATTTTCACTTATTAGTAAAAATAAAAACTGAAAAAGAAATTTTAGCATTATCGAATGTCGATATTGAAGAATTAGAAAAAAGACCTTCTCAACAGTTTTCTCATTTATTTAATGCCTATGCCCAAGCTATTAACAAGCAAAATAATAGGCATGGTTCCTTATTTGAAAAACCTTTTAGAAGGAAAAAAATTGAAGATGAAATATATATAATAAATTTTATTATATATATTCATAATAATCCTATTCAATATGGATTTACTGATTGTATTGAAACACATCAACAAAAAATTGATATCATCTCGTTAAAAAAATGACTAAAAATATAACACCTAAAATCCCGAAAGGGTTTGAAATCCTTTCGGGGTTAATCAATTACAAAAATACAGACATTCATTACAAAGTTCAAGGCAAAGGCAATGCCATAGTCTTGCTACATGGTTTTTTAGAAAATAGTTCGATGTGGAATAAAATCATTCCGCATTTAGCGAAAAAAAACAGAGTAATTTGTATTGATCTACTCGGTCATGGAAAATCGGGAAACCTTGGCTATATTCATACCATGAAAGAACAAGCTCAAATGGTTAAGGCTGTGTTGAACCATTTACGATTACGAAAATATATATTGATAGGTCACAGTATGGGCGGTTATATCGCTCTTGCTTTCGCAGAATTATATCCGCAACATATAAAAGGGTTATGCTTGATGAACTCTACTGCTTTACCAGACACAAAAGAGAAAAAAATCAACAGAGATAGAGCTATTGTTACCGTAAAGAAAAACCACAAAACCTTTATTAGGCTTGCCATACCGAATTTGTTTTCGGAAGAAAATAAAACTAAGTTTGCTGTTAAAATAAAGCAAATTACACAAGAAGCATTACTAACTTCTCAACAAGGAATTATTGCTGCTTTAGAAGGTATGAAAATTAGAAAAGATCATACTAAATTATACAAAATATCAAAATTTTCGATACAAATGATTATTGGTAAAAAAGATCCTGTTTTAGATTACAGTTCCTTAATTTTACAAATTCAAACTACAAAAGTTAAAGTTGTTGAATTTCCTGATGGGCATATGAGTCATTTTGAAAATAAAGATGCACTAATCGTTGCATTAAAAAGTTTTGCTAGATTTTGTAATTAATACTAATAATTTTTGTATTTTATACACATATATCATCAAATTATGAATCGAATTATACTAGTCTTTTTAATATCAATTTTAGCTTCTTGTTCAAAAAAAGAAAAAAAATCCTATACAATACAAGGTCGTATTTATCCAGTTAATGTTGAATACTTTATTTTAAAACAACAAACAGATATTGAACGAAAAACAACCACTATAATTGATACACTATATCTTTCTAAAGAAGGCAAATTCAATATTAATGTCAATCTTGAACCTCATCTATACTCTCTGCAAATAGATGCTAAAAATAGTATTGATTTAGCTATTGGTAAAGAACAACAGCTAACAATAGATATCAATAATTCAAAGTTAAAAATAACAGGATCAAAAGATACCGATATCTTACTGGCTTATGAAAATTTTAGAAAAGAATCATTAGATCGACTGGTGCAATCAGTAAGAAAACAGGTGAAAAAAATTAGAGAAGGTGAGCATCCTAATGAAGAAAAAATTAGAGGTTTAGAACAATTGGAGGTTAAAAATTACGAAAAACACCTTACCGAACTTAATCATTTTATCAAAAATAAAATGGGCACAACTCTTGGAT
>JAKITG010000171.1 GCA_021648195.1 Flavobacteriaceae bacterium
TAAGAATTAATGAATAAAATCTTTGCTTTTTTATCAAAAAATCAATCCTTTATATACAAGGTATTTGTTTTTTTAACCGCCACATTATTAGTTATTTATCTACTTCCAAAAGGTGGACAGTTTAAGTATAATTTCCAAAAAGGAAAACCTTGGCAATACGAAAATCTATATGCTCCCTTTAGTTTTACTATAAAAAAAGACAAGGAAAGTATAGATAAAGAAATAGAGGACATAAAAAACAATGCTGTTCCTTATTTTGAAATTGACCCCGATAAATTGACCGCTATCGAAACTCAATTTAAAAACAATATCAACCAAAGCTATAGTGACACGCTATATTCACTTAGTAAGAGAGTGATTTTAAAGGCTGGAACTTCATTTTTAAAAAATATTTATGATGTTGGTGTTATTGATGAAATAATTTCTTTTCCTGAAGACAAGCTTATTTATTTAAAAAAAGGAAATGAAATTGAAGAATTATCTTATACTCAACTCATCGAAATTAATAAAATAGAGGCAATTGTAGACTCTATGTTTATTGAAAAGCCTTTAGATATTTCTGAATTATATTTAAAAAAAGAACTGCTTAAAGTTTTTGAACCTAATATAATTTATAATGCAAAACTTACTGAAACAACCATTGACAATGAAGTAAGTAAATTAAATCCCAATCGAGGTGTTATTGAAAAAGGAAGTAGAATCATAGCTAAAGGTGAAGTAGTTGAAGGAAGTAAATATCAAAATTTGCTTTCTCTTCGTAGTGTGTACCAATCTCAAGTATGGAGTAAATCTAACTTTTATTGGTTATTACTTGGATACACCATATTGGTTTCGATGGTGTTTTTTATGTTATTCCTATTTATGAATAATTATCGCCCTGAGATTTATAAGAATAATATTAAGGTTACTTTCATATTTTTTAATATCATATTTATGATATTTCTAACCACTTTGGTTGTTAATTATGATGCTAATTTGGTGTATATCACTCCTTTATGTATCATGCCTTTGGTATTAAAAACATTTTTTGATGCGAGGCTGAGTTTGTTTGTTCACGTAATAGCTTTACTACTTTTAGGTTTTATTGTTCCTAATAGTTTTGAGTTTTTATTCCTTCAGATAATTGCAGGAATGACCACTATTTTAACGGTAAATGAATTATACAAAAGAGCCAATTTATTTTTGTCTGTTGGGCAAATTACGTTGGTTTACATCATAGGATATTTTGGATTTTTTCTAATTCAAGAAGGGAATATAGAACTTATAGAGCTTAAAAATTTCGGTTATTTTATTTTGGGAGGATTACTTACTTTATTTGCTTTTCCTTTAATTTATATCTATGAAAAAATGTTTGGCTTAGTGTCTGATGTTTCTTTATTAGAATTGAGTGATACCAATTCTAAATTATTAAAAGAACTTTCAAATAAAGCGCCAGGAACTTTTCATCATTCTTTAAATGTAGCAAATTTAGCAGAAGCAGCAGCTAACGAAATTGGTGCAAATGCGATGTTAGTAAGGGTAGGAGCCCTATATCACGATATTGGTAAAATGGTGAACCCTACTTATTTTACCGAAAATCAAGTTTCGTCTATCAATTCTCATGACGAATTAGATCCAAAAGAAAGTGCAGAAATTATTGTGAATCATGTGATAAAAGGAATTGAAATCGCAAAAAAGAATAAGCTTCCTGACAGGATTATTGACTTTATAAGGACTCATCACGGTACTAGCTTGGTGTATTATTTTTACGCTAAGGAAAATGAAATTCAAGGTACAGCTACCAAAAAAGATTTTCAATATCCTGGTCCTACACCGTTTTCAAAAGAAACAGCTATTTTAATGATGGCGGATAGTGTAGAAGCTGCTAGTAAAAGTTTAAAAGAACCTACTTCTACAAAATTAGATGCTTTTGTAGAGAAAATTATTGATGGACAAATAGATCAAGGTCAGCTTTTAAATGCAAATATTACGTTTAAGGAAATACAAAAAATTAAAAAAGTACTGAAACGTAAATTGAATAATATGTACCATCTTAGGGTAGAATATCCGGAATAATGGTTAAACATTAATGTTATGAAAGTGAAATTTACAAGTGTTATTCTTATTTCAATTTTACTAAGTAGTTGTTCCATTCATAAATTAAAGAAAAACGAAAATTATCAAGAACTGTCTTACCTGGAATACAATACTTATGTTAAAGATTCTTCAGTAAATATTATTGATGTACGCACTCCAAAAGAATTTAATAAATCACATATAAAAGGGGCTTATAACTGGAGTTATTTTGGAGGAGACTTTAAAAGAGAATTAAAGAAGGCAAAATTAGATACTTCAAAAATCACATTAATCTATTGTCAAACGCAACACAGAAGCCTTTTTGTTGCCAATAAATTATACAAAGCAGGCTTTCATTGTATTGTAGATTTGGATAAAGGAATGCGTGTCTGGCAAAAAAATAATATGCCTTTGGTTATGGGAGATACTTTACAATAAAGAGATAGACTTAGTTTATTTTTAGTCAGGAAATTCTACACTTTCATAGGCTCCAGCATCTGGAGAACCATTAGTCCTATTAACTCCGTTTGCGTCTAGTGGCACTAAGGATGCGGCATTAATATCTCCAATTCCATCTGCACCAGATACATTAGATTCAATATTTAGATCGTTTTCATTTGGATTAAAAAAGGAAGGGTCTTGATTTCTAACAATGTTGAAATATAGGTTTGGATTATTAAAATCGTAATTTGGATCATCAGAAAACTCGCCATTTGGATCATCAAAACGAATTAAACTATTGCTAAAGTTAAAGTTGAAAGCAGCATCCGGGTTCTCCACAAAAATAACTTCACGAGATTCATTTCCGTAGATAATACAGTTAGTAAAATTAGCTTCAATTAAATCTTCCGTAAATGTTTCATCTTCCGTTTCTAGAACATTATCAATTATTACGGAAGGAAAAAGTCGGAAACCATTATTCCAATAGTTAGTAAAAGTGGAATGAACAAAATTATATTTTCCACCTAAAGAACAAGATAAAGAGGTAAGCCCGCTGTTGTTTATCACTACATTTTCGCCATAGACATCTCCTGTACGAGCTAATAGTCCAATATTTGAAGAGTTGTAAATCTGAACATCTTTTAACGTTAGCGTAAGATCACCATCATTGCTATCCATTAAAATACCTACAATAGAATTTTTAATGGTGGTAAAACTAAATTCGTTATTAGTACTTCCAGCAGTTAGCCAAATAGTCCCCCATTGTCCTGGAACATCTGAAAACCCTGGTTCTAATCTATCGCCTTCAAAAATAACTTGATTTTCTAATAATTCAGGATCAGAACTTGCAGCTCCATTTACTTTCATAGACCCTTGATTTGCAACTAAAATACCGCTATTTCTATGAAAATGTATTCTAGCACCAGCATCTACCACAAGTGTTTTGTTAGGATGTACAGCTGCAAAACCATAAATAACATAAGGTTTCTCGTTGGTAAAATGTAATTGGTCATCTTCCATATAAAACCCTTCAATTAGTACGGGATCTGCTTCTGTACCAAGGTTAATAGTTTCTATAGTTCCGTCTGCATATTGCTCTGGAAAAAGAAAAACTGCATCTTGTACTAAAGTTACTAAATCTACATCTTGCTGATTTCCGCCAGTATCAAATAAAATTTTATCGGTATATAAGAAAGCATTATCTGGATTCGGAAAATCATTAATATCTATGGTGGTTTCAATAAAAACAAAGATGCTATCTTTTGCTAAAATGTCGATATTTTCGAAAATTCTACCTGGAATTCCATCAACGTTTAAACGGTAATTAGAAGATTCTCCTTGTTCTAATTGGATAGAAGGAATGGTAATATCATCATTACTTCGGTTGTACACTTTTAGAGTACGTGTGCTAGAACCAATATTAGTAAAAACAGTATCTAAATAAATAGTGTCTTGTGAAAATGTTAAATTTCCAGTACTGGAAACAGTTTCAAAATCGTTACGGCAAGAACTCCAAAGTATAATGCTGAATATTAATGCTAATCCGTATAAATATCTCAAGGTTGTAATTTTTTAA
>JAKITG010000172.1 GCA_021648195.1 Flavobacteriaceae bacterium
TTTGTTAAAATATTGCATTTTAAAATGCAATAAATGCTTAAATAATTGTGCTCGCATATCTTTAACAATACTCTGCCCTAGCCAGTTTGCGAAATAGATAAATAAAAATTGGAAAAAAACTTCAAAAACTAAAACGACAAACATGACAATAATAAAATTCAATAATTGTATTGCATTTTTATTGGTAATAGATTCATCTATTATTTGCTGAAGTAAAATAGGTCGAACAGCAGCAAAAGCAGCTAATAAAATAACTGAAACCGTAGAAATTATAAATTGTAATTTATAATTTCTAGCATAGTTCATCAACCTTTTAAAAAGCTGATAATCGAATACTTTTCCTGTTATTTTTTTACTATCTCTATTTTTCATTTCTGTTTTTTAAGATATCCTTTGGATAAGTAACTTGGGTTAAAAACAAACCTTTTGCCTTGGCAGAAACTCCTGCTTGAGTTCTATCTCTGTCTTCAATTATTTTTTTAAAATCATCAATACTGGTTTTGCCTTGTCCAACATCCAATAAGGTGCCTACTATGGCTCTTACCATATTTCGTAAAAAACGATTTGCTGTGATATGAAATATTAGATTGTTCCTATTCTTTATCCATTCAACATTTGAAACCGTACAATTATAAGTTTTTACATCAGTATTTGATTTAGAAAAACATTTGAAATTTTCATATTCATATAACAATTTTGCAGCTTCATTCATTTTTTTAACATCAAATTTTTGATTTTTCACCTGCCAAACTGTATTTAATAAAAATGGAGTTTTCCCTAAATATATTCTGTATTCATAACTTCTATTTAAAGCATCAAAGCGTGCATGATTATCATCTGCTACTAAAAATATTTTATGAATAGCAATATCATTTGACAGAAAAGCATTGAGTTTATATTTCAATTTTTCTTGATCAATTTTTTTATCCACATCAAAATGTAAAAAATATTGACTTGCATGAACTCCAGAATCAGTTCTTCCACAACCCACAACCGATATTTTATTTTTTAATAAAAGTGATAATGCGTGTTCTATACTTTCTTGTACAGAAATTGCATTAGGTTGATTTTGCCAACCATGATATTTTTTTCCATTATAAGAAAGTTCAATAAAATATCTCAAAAATTTGTAATTTTGTTCACATCAAAGGTAATGAACTTTATACTTTTTAAGTTTCTAGTATAATCATTATTTTTCTAATTAGAAGATGTGAAAAAAATATTACTACTTTCGGATACTCATAGTTTTTTTGATGATAAAATTTTAAATTATTGTCGTCAAGCGGATGAAGTTTGGCATGCTGGAGATATTGGTAACCTTGAAGTTACTGATAGTATTGAGAAAGTTTCCAAATTAAGAGCCGTTTATGGAAATATTGATGATAAGTTAATTAGATCTGAATTTCCTTTAGATCTTATTTTTTCGATTGAAGATATAAAAGTTTGGATAACTCATATTGGTGGTTATCCTTATAGATATAATCCTCGAATTAAAGAAAATCTTATTAAAAATCCACCAAATTTATTTATTTCTGGACATTCACATATTTTAAAGGTGCAATTTGATAAAAAATTAAACTTGCTACATATGAACCCAGGTGCTGTTGGTAAATATGGAATTCATAAAGTAAGAACGATGTTGCGATTTGAAATAGAAAATGAAAATATTAAAAATTTAGAAGTAATAGAGCTTGAAAGAAATTAAGATTTTTCAACCATTTTTTGCATATAAATTGGAGTAGATATAAAAATACTAGTTCCTTCACCTTTTTTAGAGTTAATATTAAAAACTCCTTTCATTACTTTAATACGAGCTTCAATATGACTCAAACCTAAACCATCTTTATTTCTTACTTTCTTTACATCAAAACCAATACCATCATCAATAATTTGAATTATCAATTTGGAGTCATTTTTTTCAGTTAAAATGATAGAAGCATTTTCTGCACTACTATGTTTAATAATATTATTAATTAATTCTTCAATAATATTATAGATTTTAATTTCAAATTTTTGATTGTATCGATTAATTACCTTATCATCAGTTATCAAGGTAAATTTTGAATTTGAATATTTTTCACATAGATCTTGTACAGCAAATCCTAAACCAAACTTTAATAAAATAGATGATATTAATGTATGTGATAAATCTCTAATTTTTCCAGAAGCCTCTGTTACAATTTGTTGTGCTTTTTCAATTTCTACTGGCGTTTTAGAATTTAATTGTGCTTTAGATGCTTGTAAATGTAAATTTGCCGATGACAATAGTGCACTAACACTATCATGTAATATTTCGGCAATATTTTTTCTTTCTTTTTCTTTAGCATCTATAGTTGCATTAATAATTCGTGTTTGTATATTGTTTTGTAAATGTTCTAATTTATTTTGTTCTCTTAGTTTATAGTTTTTATAAAAAATTATAATTAATATAAAAAATATTAAAGTAAGAAATGCCAAACCATAAAATAACAATTGTGTTCTTAAAGCTTTCCCTTTTGCTACTGCTGTATGTTTATCAGCTCTAGCCAAGTTGTATTTAGCTTCTGTTTCTGTAAATTTATTAGCTAAAACATTTTCATTAATTTCTTCACTTAAATATCTATACTCTACTAAATAACGGTATGCTTTTTCATAATCTCCTAACGAATCATAAGCTATGGCTATATTTTCATAATTCCTTCTTTTTAACACCAATGCTTTATCTGTAGAATCATTTTTTATCATAGTCATCACTTTGAGATAATTATTTATGGCATCTTTATAATCTTCTTGCCAAAAAGATATATTTCCAATGTTTAAAATAGTATAAGATATACCTATACTATCTTTTTGTTTTTCTCTAATCTCTAATGACTTTTTGGCATAATATTTTGCTAAAGGTAAATCATTTTGGTATCCAGCAATTGTTCCTAAATTATTATATGCCGTTGCATGTTTATTCTCCGTCTTAGAAGTAAGCGGATAATAATGTATTACTTTTCTATAATATATTTTTGCACTATCGAGTTTATCTTTAGCATTATACAAGACCCCCATTCTATTCAATGTTAATGTAATAGCTGAAGTATCTTTATTTATTGTTGCATTTCTTAAAGCAATTTTATTATAATAAAAAGATTTTTTAATATGCAACACCTCTTCTACATTAAATATCTCAGCATCCAAATGATCACAATTCACATGTTTTTCAACCAACGGCTTGAGTTCAGTTAACATCCAATCCACCAAGGGAATTTGAAACCCGGCTTTAGGCTTATCTATCATGGTTTTTGGAATGTGTTTATATAAAATTTGTCTGGCAAGATATTTACCTTGCTTGTTTTTGTATTTAACATCTAAGGGAACTTGCGCCATAAATTCAACAATACGATGATCCAATAACGGTTCGCGACCCTCCAGACTGACACTCATACAAGCACGATCGACCTTAGTCAACACATCATCTACCATAAAGGTTTGATAATCGGTCAACATCATGTTGTCCATAAATGATAAATCATCCATAAAATCAAATTTGTTAAACAGTTGACCTTCGATTTTTAAAAATCTTCTGACCTCAGTTGCATCAACATAGGATGATGCATTACAAAACATCTCAGCCAAAGATTCTGAACTCATGGCTCTTTTAAATTTGCTGAATTTATCCTGGATATTGGTTGCTTGATATTTTTTTGGCAACCACGAATTGATTCGATCTGCTTGCCTTTCATTAAACAGCTTTAACAAACCCCTGATACCGCCCTTTTTCAAAGCATTATTAAAAGTTGATTCAAACCGCTGTAACATAAAATACTTGCTATAGCCACAAAATACCTCATCCCCACCATCGGCAGAAAGCGCCACTGTTACATCATTTTTCGCCAACTCAGCGACAATCATAGTTGGCAAAGCAGAACTATCGGCAAACGGTTCATCATAATAAAAAGGCAATGTTTCGATCTTATCCAACATGTCATTATTGCTGACATAATATTCGGTATGCTCTGTACCAAAATGCCTGGCAATG
>JAKITG010000173.1 GCA_021648195.1 Flavobacteriaceae bacterium
CCTCCTTTTACATAATATCCATAAAAAGAAGGAACAGTAGCAATAACAAAGGCAAAAACCATAGTTTTTATTAATGAGTATTGAATGTAATATGGGTCAAAATCTTCTCTAATTCCTTGAATATATTGATCGGAAGTAAATAGTTCGGTAATAATACCTGAAACCCAACCTCCAAAAATTCCTAGAAACATTCCTAATAAAACAATAAGTGGGTAAAATAATATACTAGCAACTATTTTAGGTAAAACCAAATAATTTAAAGTATTAATACCCATTACTTCTAAGGCATCAATTTGTTCGGTAACACGCATAGTTCCAATGCTAGATGAAATATATGAGCCCACTTTTCCTGCTAAAACAATAGCCATAAAGGTTGGAGCAAATTCTAAAATTATAGAACGTTTGGTTGCAAACCCAATTAAATATTTAGGAATAAGTGGGTTATCTACATTTAGAGCCGTTTGTATAGCAACAACTCCTCCTACAAAAAAAGAAATAAAAGCAACGATACCGAGTGATTTTAAGCCAAGCTCTTCAATTTCTTTAAATAAGGACTCATAAAAGATGGATCCTTTTTGGGGTTTTTTAAATACACTTCCCAACATGATAAAGTACTTGCCTATATTTTTAAGATATTTCATCTGTAAAATTATTGTTTCTTAATTGTCAAATGTAATTTATGAATATTCATACCTTGTTTTATATAAAAAACAATATTGCTAAAATATTAAAAAAGAAGTTGTCATATTATCTTATTGTAAAAAAATATTAGATAAGTGAATTAATATGTATTTTTACAAGATAAAATAAAAATGATGAAAATTATTATTATCTGTCTGTGTTGGTTGAGTGCTTTTAGTTTAAAGGCACAAAACAGTATAGATATTGAAAGACCCAAGTTAGTAGTTGGAATTATTGTAGATCAAATGCGTTATGATTATTTAACACGTTTCTATAATAAATATAGCGATGATGGTTTTAAACGTTTGATAAATGAGGGTTATAATTGTGAGAATGCACATTTTAATTATATTCCAACAGCAACGGCGGTAGGTCATTCATCTGTTTATACAGGAACAACTCCAAGTATTCATGGAATGATGGGGAACTATTGGTATGATAAATTTTTAAAAAAACAAATTTATTGTGTTGATGATGATAATTATAAAACTGTAGGAACAGCAACTGGCGGTAAAAAATCGCCGTATAGATTGATTACAACAACAGTTGCTGATGAGTTGCGTTTGGCTCAAAATATGAAAGGAAAATCGATTAGCATAAGCATCAAAGATCGTTCGGCAATTCTTCCTGTAGGGCATACAGCAAATGCAGCTTATTGGTTTCAAGGAAAAAAAGACGGAAAATTTATTACCAGTACTTATTATATGAAACAATTACCAAAATGGGTAAATGATTTTAATGCGTCAGGTAAAGCAAAGGAATATCTGAATAAAAAATGGGAAACATTATATAATATAAATACTTATACAGAAAGTATTGCTGATGATAACGAATTTGAAAGTACTTTTAAAGGTAAAGAAAGCCCCACTTTTCCATATAAGTTGTCAAAATTAGCCAAGAAAAATGAAAATTTCGAATTACTCAAAGCAACCCCATTTGGAAATAGTATTGTGATTGATTTTGCCAAAGAAGCTATTATTGCCGAAAATTTGGGAGGCGATGACTATACTGATTTCTTAGCAATTAGTTTTTCGAGTACAGATTATATTGGACATCAATTTGGAGTAGATTCAAAAGAGGTGCAAGACGCTTATCTTAGGTTGGATAAAGACATAGCGGATTTCTTAAAATTTTTAGACAAGAAAATAGGAAAAAATGATTACACTTTATTTTTAACAGCAGATCATGCTGCTGTTCAAGTGCCTGCTTACCTTCAGTCAAAAAAAATACCTGCAAATTATATTGACAGCGAAGATTTTAAATTATATGTTTTGGCTATTACCCAAAAACATTTTAAATCAAAAGAATTGATAGAACATTTTTCATATTCTCAATTATTTTTAGATAAATCTAAAATTTTAGAATTAAAATTAGATGTTCATAAAGTTGCTCAGATTTTAGCTGATGAGATCATTAATTATAAAAATGTTCATAGAACGGTAACAGCTCAAACTTTACAGAATACTGTTTTTGAAGAAAGAATTTTACACAATTTACAGAATGGTTATAATCAAAGGTTATCGGGTGATGTATTTATCATTCACAATCCTGCAACAATATCTTATTTAAGAAAAGGGTCAACACATGGTTCGGCATATATTTATGATACACATGTTCCAATAATTTTTTATGGAAAAGGGATAAAGAAAGGAACTTCAAAAGACTATATACCAATTATTGATATTGCTCCAACTTTATCTAATTTATTAAACATTTCATTTCCAAACGGAAATACAGGAAATATAATTAAAGGAGCATTAAAATAGAACCTTTTAAAAAGAGAAAGTTCTCTATTTTCATAGAGAACTTTCCTTCTTTAACAATAACAATTTTCCCTTAGTTTCTATTAAAAAAACTAATGAGTTTATAAAACGTTAATTTGTCATTAATATTGTAAGTGATAATAGAATAAAATTTCATTTTCTTTTTGTAATTTTTTATCAAAAAAGGTAGGGTGTTTCAATTGAGGTAGTTACGAAAAAACATCATTTTTTTTAATCAAAAAACTCCCCATTTTCATGGAGAGTTTTTCTTCTTTAACAATAACAATTTTCCCTTAGTTTTATTAAAAAACTAATGAATATATACAACGACAATTGTTTTTTTTTATTGTTTTTATAAAAGAAAAAGTGCTAATTTATTTTTTGCCTTTGATTTTTGGCGGACGAGTTTTAGGTTTTTTATATTTCTTTTTTAACTCACGTTTATAAGATCCGCCTAAATTTATTTTGCTATTTTTTTCGCTTTTTTGATGAAAAGCAGGACCTGGAGCAAATTCGATAGATTGTTTTTTATGAATTTCTTTTTCATGAATTAAATCTTTCTCTTCGGGCATTAAAATTTTTGAAATTTCAATCTTTTTTGGTAATGAAAATAATGGAATCTCAGTTAGCATTAAAATTTCAATCTCTAGAATTGATTCTTCTTCTTCTTTGGTAAATAAAGTGATGGCGGTTCCGTTTTTTCTAGCTCTACCTGTTCTACCAATTCTATGAATATATTGCTCTGGAAAATCGGGAGTGTCAAAATTTATTACATGCGTAACCTCTTTAATATCCATTCCCCTAGAAACAATATCTGTAGCAATTAAAATTCGGTGTACTTTATTTTCAAATTGATCGATGGTGTTAAATCTAAAATTTTGTGATTTATTTGAATGAATTACATTGATTTCATCAATAAATACTTCTTTTAAATTTTCAAAAAGCCTATCGGCAATTCGTTTATTTTTAACAAAGATTAAAACTTTTTTAAAATCTTTTTTATTCAATAAAAAATTTAAAAAATTAACTTTGGTATTGTAATTAGGTACTTCATATCCTTTTTGAATAATTTTTTCTAGTGGAGTACCTACTGGTACAATTTCAATTTTTTTTGCATTAGTAAAGAAATTATCTATTACCTTTTCAACATCTTCAGTTAATGTAGCCGAAAATAAAATATTTTGTCGCTTTTGCGGAAGGATATCCAATATGTTCATCAATTGCGGGCGAAAACCAATAAATAGCATTTCATCAACTTCATCAATAACTAATTTTTGTATAGATGATAAACGTAAAACTCCCGATACAGCCAAGTCATATAGCCTACCTGGTGTTGCAACCAAAATATCTAAACCCTCACTAACCATTTGGCGTTGGTTATTGATATTGACACCTCCAAAAACACCATCAACTCTAACATTTTGATAAGTAGTTAAGCTTTTAACAGCATCAATAACTTGCACCACCAATTCGCGAGTAGGAACTAAAATTAATACTCGTGGTTGAATTTGTTCAGAAAATTTTAAC
>JAKITG010000010.1 GCA_021648195.1 Flavobacteriaceae bacterium
GTTGTAGGGTTGTAGCATAAAACCCGATTAATTTCATCTTCTAATTTTATTTTGTACGGATTGATAAGTTTAATAAAGCTCGAATCAGTACTGTAAGCTTGATTTATTTCAATTTGTTTTCCTGTAATCTTTTGAACTTGAACCTGTTTTTTTCCGCATCTTGGAAATAGAATAATTATTAAGAGAAAAAAAATATTAAATTTCATTATTTTACTTAGCTTTGCGTAGTTAATGTAAATGTAAATGAATTTAAAAGGAATAAAAAAAAATTCAGCTTTAAATTTTTTAAAAAAGAATATTAAAAAACGAGATTCTAATCGTATTAATTCTTTACGGAAAATTGAAAAAATTATAATTTTAGCAGAGTCAGATTTGCTTAAAACCTATGATTTCACCAAAAAGCTGAGTGAAAATTTCGGAATTTCTAAAAGAAATTTTGATGTTTTGCTATATAACAATGAGTATGGAGAAGGTAGTTTAGATGAATATATGTCTTTTACAGAAAAAGACTTTTCATTTTCATGTAAAATTAAAAATGCGAAACTAAAGAAAATTATTACTAATAAATACGATTTATTAATAGATTATAGTCCGAGTGGTAATGTTTTTGCACAAGTTGTCTGTTTTTATGTAAATTCTGTATTAAAAGCAGGCTTTGAAAATGAAGAGTTTGATATGTATGATATCTCTATCAAATTGGAAAGTAATAAAGTTGATACATTTAATGAAGAACTAACTAAATATTTGCAAATTTTAAATTTGCTTAAAAAATGAAAGAATTTTTAGGAACAGGAGTAGCTTTAGTAACTCCTTTTACATCAAACAAAAAAATAGACTTTACAGCTCTAGAAAGCTTGGTAAATTATCAAATTGATAATGGTATAGATTATCTTGTTGTGTTAGGAACAACAGGAGAAAATTCAACATTATCAAAACAAGAACAGCAACAAATAAAAGATAAAATTATTGAAGTAAATAAAGGTAGATTACCGTTGGTAATTGGAATTGGAGGAAACAATACCCAAGCTGTTGTTGAAGAACTAGAAAATTCTGATTTATCAAAATTTACAGCAATTCTATCAGTATCTCCATATTATAATAAGCCTACACAAAATGGTATTTATCAACATTTTAAAGCCATTTCAAAAGCTAGTTCTATACCTGTAATTTTATACAATGTTCCTCCAAGAACAGGAAGTAATATGGAACCAAAAACCGTATCTAAATTAGCTGAAAATTGTAAAAATATTATAGCAATTAAAGAAGCTTCTGGCGATTTTGAACAAGGACTGGAATTGTTAAGAAATAAACCCAAAGATTTTATGGTCATTTCTGGAGAAGATAAATTAGCATTGCCATTGACATTAGCAGGAGGATCTGGCGTGATTTCAGTTATTGGTCAGGCTTTGCCTAGCAAATTTAGCCAAATGATAAAGCTCGGTTTAGGTGGTAAACCAAAACAAGCATTCGGTATATTTTATAAATTGATGCCAAGTATTGACTTAATTTTTACTGAAGGAAACCCTGCTGGAATTAAAGCTTTACTATCAAAATTAAATATTTGTGGCACAGATGTAAGATTGCCTTTGGTAAAAGCAACCAATGAATTGCAACAAGATATTGATAATTTTATAAATGAATATAAAACTAAATAATTAAAATTATGCTATCAAAAATAATTGAAAAGGCTTTAAATGAGCAAATAAGAATTGAAGCAGAATCTTCACAAGTATATTTGGCTATGGCTTCTTGGGCAGAAACTCAAGGATTTGAAGGAGTAGCTTTATTTATGTATAAACACTCTGATGAAGAAAGAATGCATATGCTAAAGTTAGCAAAATTTGTTAATGAAAGAGGAGGGCATGCTGTAGTCTCAGCTTTAGTAGCACCTCCAGTTTCTTTTGGATCATTTAAAGAAATGTTTCAAACCTTATTCGATCATGAAGTAATGGTGTCATCAAGAATAAACGATTTGGTTGATATTACATTAAATCAAAAAGATTACGCTACTCATAATTTTTTACAATGGTATGTGTCTGAACAGATAGAAGAAGAAGCTTTGGCAAGAAATATTTTAGATAAAATTAACCTTATTGGCGATGATAAAGGTGGTTTGTATCTGTTTGATAATGACGTAAAGTTACTTGCCGAAACAAGTACAGATCTTAATATATAAACCCAGTCTGTTAAATAATTATTAAAACTTCTTGTTTATTAGGCTTTCTGGCTTGTTTTTTATTTTTTTGCATTGAGAAAATAAATTTTTAATAACAGATTATTAATATTAATTTTGCACATGCAAATTATGAAGAATTTAGTATATATTTTTTTGGTTGCTTTATGGCTAACTTCGTGTGGTGAATACCACAAAGTTTTAAATAAAGGAAAGAATCCTGATCGCTATAAGATGGCAGAAAAATTATATACAGAAGGCGAATATAAAAAAGCAATCGCTCTTTTTGAAAAACTAGTTACTCCTTATGCAGGGAAACCACAAATGGAACGAATTCAATATATGATTGCTGATTCTTATTATAAAACTAATGATTATTCATTATCATCATATTATTTTACCAAATTTCTTACAAATTACTCTGAAAGCTCAAAAGTTGAAGAAGCCACGTTTTTATCGGCAAAGAGTTATTATTTGTCAGCTCCAAAATCTAGTTTAGATCAACAAGAAACAAATAAAGCATTGACGGCGTTTCAAGAATTTATAGATGCTTATCCAAGCTCAGAAAGAACTGCTGAAGCCAATAAACATTATCAAGAATTGACAACTCGTTTAGAAAAAAAAGATTATGAAATTGCATGGCAGTTTTATCATACCGAAAATTATGTTGCAGCAATTATGGCATTTGATACTTTTAATGAAGAACATTTAGGTTCTGAATTTAAAGAAGATGCGATGTATTTTAAATTTAAATCAGCATACAAATTAGGTTTAAAAAGTTCTTTATATAAAAAAGAAGAACGATTAGAAAATGCCAAGCTAATATATTTAAAATTTCAAAAAACTTTTCCAGAATCGGATAAAATGAAAGAAATGGATAATAAATTAAAACAAATTAATAAACAATTAATTACTACAAATAAGAAAGTTGAAAATATTAAAAAATTAATAAATTAAATAAGTAACAAACGAAGAGTATATGAAAGATTATAAAAATACTAATGCGGCTATAACAACAATTACTTTTGATAAAACAAAAATAGAAGAGCAAACAGAAAATATTTACAAAGCCATTTCTATCATATCTAAAAGAGCAGTTCAAGTTAGTGAAGATTTGAAAACTGAATTAATTGAAAAGCTAGAAGAGTTTGCAACTTTTAATGATAGTTTAGAAGAAGTTTTTGAAAATAAAGAACAAATAGAAGTTTCTCGTTTTTATGAAAAATTACCAAAATCTACCGCTATAGCTGTTGATGAATGGTTGAATGAAGAAATATATTATAGAGACCCTAAAGAAAATAATGATAATTTAGGTTAAAATGTCTGTATTAAGTGGTAAAAAGATACTTCTTGGTATAACAGCCGGTATAGCTGCTTATAAAACAACATATTTAGTCAGGTTGTTTATTAAAGCAGGAGCAAACGTACAAGTTATAATGACTCCTGCTTCAAAAGACTTTGTCACTCCACTTACCTTATCTACACTTTCTAAAAATCCAGTTCATTCTACTTTTTATGATAAAGAAGAAGAAAATGAAAAATGGAATAATCATGTTGAATTAGCACTATGGGCCGATTTGATGCTTATCGCTCCAGCCACGGCAAATACCATGTCTAAAATGGCAAATGGCATGTGTGATAATTTATTATTAGCTACCTATTTATCAGCCAAGACCAAAATTTATTTTGCACCTGCTATGGATTTGGATATGTACAAACACAAGAGTACAATTCAAAATATTGAAAAATTACAAAGTTTTAATAATATATTTATCCCACCAACTAGTGGTGAATTGGCTAGTGGTTTAAAGGGCGAAGGTCGCATGGCAGAACCCGAAGATATTATAACATTTATTGAAAATGATATTCGCCTAAACCTACCTTTAAAAGGTAAAAAGGTTTTGATAACAGCTGGACCAACTTATGAAGCAATTGATCCTGTACGATTTATAGGTAATCATTCTTCTGGAAAAATGGGTTTTGCTTTGGCAGAACAAGCTGCAAATTTAGGTGCCGAAGTTATATTGATTACAGGTCCTTCTCATGAAACAAGCACAAATTCATCTATAAATAAAATCAATATTATAAGTGCAAAAGATATGTATAATGCTTGTCACCAATATTTTCAAGATGTAGATATTGCTATATTTTCTGCTGCAGTATCCGATTATTCTCCAAAAAATGTAGCGAATCAAAAAATAAAGAAAAAAAATTCTTTACTAACAATAGAATTGAAACCTACAATTGATATCTTAGCTTCTGTTGGAAAAATTAAAAAGCACCAATTTTTAGTTGGTTTTGCTTTAGAAACTAATAACGAAATAGAAAATGCAAAAAGTAAATTAAATCGTAAGAACTTAGATCTTATTGTTTTAAATTCTTTACAAGATAAAGGAGCTGGTTTTAAAACTGATACAAATAAAATTACTTTAATTGATAAAAATAAAGAAGTGATTTTATTTGATTTGAAATCAAAAACCGAAGTAGCACAAGATATATTTAATCAAATAATAAAAAAAATAAATGTATAGATTCATTATTGTAATATTTTTATTTTTAGCACTTAATTCAAATGCACAAGAATTAAATTGTAAGATTAATGTCGATTCTCAAGCAATAGGTATATCAAATAAACAAGTTTTTGTTACTCTACAAAACGCCATTTTAGAATATATGAATAATACGAAATGGACAAATACTACATATAAAGATCAAGAGAAAATTAATTGTAGTATAACAATAAATATATTACAAAACCCATCAACCAATCAGTATAAAGGTAGTTTGCAATTACTTGTTTCTCGCCAAGTTTATAATGCTAATTACCAAACACCAATTTTAAGCTTTAATGATAAAGATATTTCTTTTAATTATGAAGAATATGAGCCGTTAATATATAATGAGAACAGTTTTGATTCAAATTTAGTTTCCATATTAACCTTTTATGCTTATACGATTATAGGTTTTAGAGAAGATACTTTTTCCTTTAAAGGAGGAGAAAATTCATTTGAACAAGCAGAAAATGTTGTGAATCAAGCACAACAAAGTGGTGGAGCTGGATGGAAAAAAACAGATGGAAACAATACAAGATATCAATTAAATGAAAACTTATTATCTCCAGTTTATGAACCATTTAGATCTGTAATGTATAATTATCATTTACATGGGCTAGATAAAATGATTGAAGATGATAGACAAGCAAAAGAAACCATAAGTAAATACATAATTGGTTTGCAAAAATTATTTAACGAAAGACCAAACACTTTTTTAATACGAGTATTTATGGATACCAAAAGTGATGAAATTGTTGATATTTTTTCTGATGGACCAAGAATAGAAACTACAAAATTTCGAGAAGTATTATCTAAAATATTTCCTTCTTTTAATTCTAAATGGGAAAAAATTAAAATTTAAATACTTTTATTACTCAGTTTTCACTCTTTTAATTGTATTTTAAAAAATGCTAATTTCACTATCGATTAAAAATTACGCTTTAATTGAAAATCTAAAAGTTGATTTTCAAGATAAATTTTCTATTATTACAGGTGAAACAGGTGCAGGTAAATCTATTATATTAGGAGGTTTGTCTTTAGTTTTAGGAAAAAGAGCAGATGCATCTTTAGTGAAAAATAAAGATAAAAAATGTATTATTGAAGTTGAATTTGCTATTGAAAAATACAATTTAGAATCCTTTTTTGAAGAAGAAAATTTAGACTATGACCCAATAGCAACCATCCGTAGAGAAATTTTACCCAACGGAAAATCAAGAGCTTTTATAAATGATACACCTACAACCTTAACAGCTTTAAATACTTTAAGCAAACAATTGATTGATGTTCATTCTCAGCATGAAACCTTGCAACTGGCTGATAGTAATTTTCAATTTCAAATTATTGATGCTTTAGCAAATAATGCAGAGTATTTAACGTCTTACGCTAAAGGACTGTCTCTCTATAAAAAGATAAGTAAAGAACTTGAAGAAATTCTTTCTAATCAACAAAAAGAACAAAATGAATTAGATTATAATACATTTCTTTTTAATGAATTGCGTGAAGTTGGTTTAAAAGAAAATGAGCAAGAAGAGTTAGAAGAAATGCAAGAGAAGCTCTCTCATGTTGAAGATATTAAATTAAACTTATCTGAATCAATACATATCATAGAAGGAGATCAAATAGGTTTACGAAATTTATTAAATCAAATAAAAAATAATTTAGAAAATATTGCAACTTATTCAAGTTCATACCAACAATTATCAAATAGAGTGAATAGTTTATTTATTGAGTTAGTAGACCTTGTTGAAACCTTTGAAAGTGAAAATGAAAATATAGTTTATAACCCTGATGAATTAGAAAAACTAAATGATCGTTTACAAATTATTTATAGCTTGCAAAAAAAACATACTGTAGATTCTATTAAAGGTTTATTAGAAATTCAAAGCTCATTAGAGCTAAAACTCAATGCAGTTGCCAATGCTTCTAAAATTATTGAAGATAAGAAACTAGAGATAAAAGAAGTAAAAGAGAAATTAGAAAACCTAGCTTTAAAGATTCATGAAAATAGAAGTAAAGCAATTCCTGTTTTTACAAAACAATTGGAAAAAATGCTCACAAATTTAGAAATGAAAAATACAAGATTATCTATTAATTTAAATCTAAATGAACAGTTCTTATCAAATGGGAAAGATAAATTAGAGTTTTTAATTTCGGCAAATAAAGGTTTGAGCTTTGAAAATTTAAAGAAATCAGCTTCTGGAGGAGAAATTTCAAGAATCATGCTTGCAATAAAAACAATTATGTCAAGATATACCAAACTACCAGCAATAATTTTTGATGAAATAGATACAGGTGTTTCAGGAGAAGTCTCTAATAAAATTGCTGAAGTAATGCAACACATGAGTGAAAACATGCAAGTTATTACCATAACTCATTTACCTCAAATTGCAGCAAAAGGAAATTATCATTACAAAGTATTTAAAGAAGAAAGCAAAGACGGAATAAATTCAAATATTAAATTGCTTGATGAAAACGAACGAATAGTAGAGTTAGCAGAAATGTTAGGAGGTAAAGATTTGTCCGATTCTGCCATAGCACACGCAAAACAGCTTTTGAATTAAAAAGTTTTATAATTCAAATAATCGCTTAACTTTGTATTTAACAAAAAATGATTTCTTTTGAATAAAAAAGAAATATAAAAAGTAAAAATAAAATATGTACAATTTATTAAAAGGGAAAAAAGGAATTATTTTTGGAGCATTAGATAAAAAATCAATTGCCTGGAAAGTTGCAGAAAGAGCACATGAAGAAGGAGCCATATTTGTATTGACTAATGCGCCAATCGCAATGCGAATGGGTGAAATTAATGAGTTGGCAAAAAAAACAGGCTCTCAAATTATTCCTGCAGATGCCACTTTAATGGAAGATCTTGAGAATTTAGTAGAAAAGTCTATGGAGATTTTAGGAGGTAAAATAGATTTTGTTTTACACTCTATTGGTATGTCAATTAATGTACGTAAAGGTAATCATTATACCAAATCAAATTATGATTTTACCCATAAAGGTTTTGATGTATCTGCACTTTCATTTCACAGGGTAATGAATGTTTTATACAATAAAAAAGCAATGAATGATTGGGGCTCAATAGTTGCACTAACTTATATGGCTGCACAACGTGTTTTTCCTGATTATAATGATATGGCAGATAATAAAGCTTACCTAGAATCTATTGCAAGAAGTTTTGGGTATTTCTTTGGAAGAGACCATAAAGTACGCGTAAATACTATATCACAATCGCCAACACAAACAACAGCAGGGAGTGGTGTAAAAGGATTTAATGGATTTTTAAATTATGCAGAAAGAATGTCGCCTCTTGGTAATGCATCCGCATTAGAATGTGCAGATTATACAATTTCATTATTCTCTGATTTAACTAAAATGGTTACCATGCAAAATTTATTTCATGATGGTGGATTCTCAAATATGGGAATTAGTGATGTAATCATGGAAGACTTTATAGATTTGAACCAAGAATAAATACTTTTTCAAATAATTTACTTACATCGAGGAAATTTTGAGTAAATCTCATTATTTTCTCGATTTTATTTTTACTTTTATTAAATCAAAAAATTATTAAATCAAAAATTGAAATTTTCAATCATCATACCTGTATATAATCGACCATCAGAATTAGATGAGTTGCTAAAGAGTATTGTCAAACAACAACGAAAATTTGACTTTGAAGTAATTATTATTGAAGATGGTTCTACCATAAAATCGGATACAATTGTAAAAGAATTTAAAACCTTTCTTACTATAAAATATTTTTATAAAGAAAACTCAGGCCCAGGTGATAGCAGGAATTTCGGTATGCAAAAAGCAATAAACGACTATTTTATTATTTTAGATTCCGATTGTATTTTACCTCAAAATTATTTAAATGAAGTTGGTAAAGTATTAAAACAAAACTATAGTGATGCTTATGGTGGTGCAGATACAGCACATTCTTCCTTTACAAATCAACAAAAAGCCATAAATTATAGTATGACTTCTATTTTAACAACTGGAGGGATACGAGGAAGTGAAATTATTAGGAATAAATTCCAACTTCGCAGTTTTAATATGGGGATTTCTAAAAAGGCATTTTTAAAAACAGGAGGATTCTCAAAACAGCATTTAGGAGAAGATATAGATTTAACTTTTAGGCTTTGGAATTGTGGTTTTGAAACACAATTTATTCCAAAAGCATTTGTTTATCACAAACGACGCTCTACTTGGCAGCAATTTTTAAAACAAACATTTAATTTTGGAGCTGCCAGACCCATATTAAATAAAACACACCCAAACTCAGCTAAAATAACCTTTTGGTTTCCAAGCGTATTTGTAATTGGGTTGTTATTATTAATTGCTAGTCCAAAAATTATAGCACCGATTTATGGAATTTATTTTCTCTTAATTTTTATTGATTCGTTATTGAAAAACAAAAATATTGAAGTTGCTGTATTAAGTATATACGCAACCCTTATCCAATTTTTAGGCTATGGAACAGGATTTTTAAGGTCGATATTCCAAATAAAAGTGCTAAAAAAATCAGTTAAAGAAGCCTTTCCTAAAATGTTTAGTTTGTAAAACCACTTACCCTAATAAATTTTTCTTATTTCACTTTTTAAATAGGCAAGAGCAATACTAGTTGGTGGCTCTTTTTTAGTAGCTTGTTCTAAAATAGCTTCTCTTAATTCATTGGCATTGGCTAACGATTGATTAGTGCCTTGGTCAATAATAGATTTAATTGTAGCATTTTTTGAAGTAACAATTATATTCCAACATTCATCCGAAACATAAATCTGTTGAGTTAAATTATGTTCAAACTCTTGAGATATGGTAGCAATAAGTTTATTTTGATATTTTAAAATCTCTGTTCCATTCGGAGTTATACGAATCTGTAATTTTGCAGGAGAAATTCTTTCTAAAAATAAAGCCAAACGTTCATAAGCCTGAAAACGTAAGGGTAAAGCAACCGTTTGCTTTTTTTTAAGTAATAAATAAGTGCGCCGACTTTCTTCGTTTTGTGTGTGTTTTTTAAAAAAATACAGAGCTATTCCTCCAGTAATGATTGCAGGAATTGTATAACTTAGTAATTCTAACATTTTTGTTGTATCCATTAGTTTGGTTTAATGATTTATCAAAACGAGATAAATTTTATGTTGTAAATATACATAAACTCAGTGTAAAAATTTATACAGATTTATCTCTCATAACGAATATTTTTTTTCAATATTTTAATTCAGACACTAAAAATTCATTAAGTTTGTGCATCATAAAAATCAAAAATAAACCATTTTGCTTCATACAATTTTCAAATTTATATTCTTACTTTTTACTTCAATTATAATTGCCCAAAAAAGTAATATATCACAAAACCTTTATGCAATAAACTTACCTATTGATAAAGAAAATTATGCACATAATATTTGGGGTAAAGATACCGATGGTGATGGTGTGAAAGATAAAAAAGATGCTTGCCCAAATGTACCAGGATTAAAAAAATTTAATGGTTGCCCAGATACAGATCAAGATGGTATTGAAGATTCTAAAGATTTTTGCCCCAAAATAGCAGGATTAAAATCATTAAAAGGTTGCCCAGATTTTGATGGAGATGGATTTCCTGACAAAGAAGATCTTTGTCCAAATCTATTTGGCTTAGAAGCTTATAATGGTTGCCCAGACACAGATAAAGATGGCGTTATGGATTCGAAAGATAAATGCCCAAAAGTGGCTGGATTGATAGAAAACAAAGGTTGTCCGAGAAAAAATAAAAAACAAAATAGTTTAGAGATTGAAGATGGTTTAGAAGTAATTTCTGATAATTTTAAAATTTCGCCTAGAGAGTTAGAAATGATAAACAATATTGCCAAAGGAATTGATTTTAATAGTGGAGATGTTTCCTATAATCAATCTACCTTAGACCAACTGGATGCTATTGTTCAAATTTTTCTAAAATTTGCTAATGCAAAGTGGTCTATTGAAGGTCATACAGATAGTATTGGTCGTGTCGATACAAATTTAAAATTGTCTATTGAAAGAGCTAATTCTGTTAGAGATTATTTAATTTCTAAAGGTTTAAGACCCGAAAATTTAATAGCAACAGGTTTTGGTGAAAAAAAACCAATTGCTACGAACATGTACAAAGATGGTCGAGCTAAAAATAGAAGAGTCGAGTTTAAGCTTGTACCTAGTATTGATTAGTACACATAAAAATAACAATAGATTTTTGCTAAAAATATTAAAGCATCGTACTTTTGAGTACAATAAATTCTAATCGTGAGTAATTACCTAAATCAACTAAACGAAGTTCAAAAAGAAGCAGTTCTTCAAAAAGACGGACCAATGATTATCATTGCAGGTGCTGGATCTGGAAAAACTCGTGTACTTACTTATCGTATAGCCAATTTAATGAAAAATGGTGTCGATCCTTTTAATATTCTATCGCTAACATTTACCAATAAGGCAGCCCGAGAAATGAAATCTCGTATAGCCAATGTAGTAGGACAAAGTGAAGCAAAAAATTTATGGATGGGAACTTTTCATAGTGTTTTTGCAAGAATTCTTCGCTCTGAAAGTGAAAAAATAGGATTTCCTTCAAATTTTACAATTTATGATACACAAGATTCTGTTCGACTGTTAACCTCAATTATTAAAGAGTTACAACTTGAAAAAGATAAATACAAAGCCAAGCAAATTTTAGGTAGAATCTCTCAATATAAAAATAGCTTAATTACCGTTAGAGCCTATTTTAAAAGTCCAGAATTGTTAGAAGCCGATAAAATGTCTGGTCGCCCTCAAATAGGAAAAATTTATCAAGAATATGTAGAAAGGTGTTTTAAGGCGGGAGCTATGGATTTTGATGATTTATTATTAAGAACCAATGAGTTATTGACCCGTTTTCCTGAAGTTCTAGCAAAATATCAAGATAGATTTCGATATATTATGGTTGATGAGTATCAAGATACAAATCATTCTCAATATTTAATTGTTAGAGCTTTAGCCGATAGATATCAAAATATATGTGTTGTTGGTGATGATAGTCAAAGTATATATTCCTTTCGGGGAGCAAATATTCAAAATATTTTAAATTTTCAAAAAGATTATGATAATGTCAAAATATTTAAACTCGAACAAAATTACCGTTCCTCAAAAGTAATTGTAGAAGCTGCAAATAGTGTTATCGATAAAAATAAAACCAAATTAGATAAAGAAATTTGGACATCTAATGACGAAGGAGAAAAAGTAAAAGTGATGAGAACCTTCTCAGAAGGAGATGAAGGACGGTTTGTAGCCAATTCAATTTTTGAAAATAAAATGCAAAATCAGTTAACAAATGATGTTTTTACTGTTTTGTATCGAACCAATGCGCAATCAAGAGCGATAGAAGATGCGCTTCGTAAAAAAGATATTAAATATAGAATTTATGGCGGATTGTCTTTCTATCAACGAAAAGAGATAAAAGATACTTTAGGTTATTTGCGTTTGTTGATAAACCCAAGCGATGAAGAAGCTTTAAAACGTGTTATAAATTACCCCGCAAGAGGTATTGGTCAAACTACCATTGATAAATTGACAGTTGCTGCTAATCATTATAATAAATCAATTTTTGAAATCTTATTAACTTTAAATACAGTTGATTTAAAAATTAATACAGGTACAAAAATTAAGTTGGAAAATTTCGCAAATATGATTAGAAGTTTTCAAATTGAAATGCAAACAAAAAATGCCTTTGAAATTACTGATACTGTTTTAAAAAAAACAAGACTCATTAAAGATATTGAGCTAGAAGGAACTCCAGAAGCCATAAGCAGAGTTGAGAATGTGCAAGAATTACTTAACGGAATTAAAGACTTTATTGAAGAACAAAAAGAGAAAGAAGAAGAAGCCTCACTTTCTTACTTTTTAGAAGATGTTGCATTGGCTACTGATTTTGATAACGATAAAGATGATATTCCAAGAGTTTCTTTAATGACAATCCACCTGTCAAAAGGCTTAGAATTTCCTTATGTGTATATTGTTGGTTTAGAAGAAAATTTATTTCCTTCAGCAATGAGTATGAATACACGAAGTGAAATAGAAGAAGAACGACGTTTGTTTTATGTGGCAATAACAAGAGCCGAAAAACAAGTATATTTATCGTATGCACAGTCTCGATATCGTTGGGGAAAATTAATTGATTGTGAACCTAGTCGTTTCCTAGAAGAAATTGATGGAAAATATTTAGAGTATTTAACACCAAAAAAGAATATTGTTCAAGCCAATAAATTTATAGATCAAGATATTTTTGATTCAGTGCCTCAAAATAAAATCCGATTTAAAAAACCAGTAGAAAGAGTTTTACAGAAATTGAAACCTAAAAAAATAGATTCAGTAAAAGTGACACCACCCAAAAATTTAAAAAAAATAAGTACAATAAATCAAGGTAATTCAAACCTATTTGATGATACTTTAACAGTTGGAAATATTATTGAACATGTAAAATTTGGTAGAGGAGAAGTGATACAAATCGAAGGTGTAGGTAATAGCAAGAAAGCCGAAATTAAATTTGAATCAGGTAACACCAAAAAATTATTATTGCATTTCGCTAAGTTGAAGATAATAGGTTAGTTTATTTATTGTAAAACCTAAATATAATCGTTAATTTGCAACAAATAAAAACTACTAATTGATTTTAAAGAAAAGAAGATGGATTTAGAGTATAACTCCGAAAGAGAACATTTAATTATTCCAGAATATGGAAGGCATATACAAAAATTATTGAACTATTGTATAGAAATTGAAGATCGTCAAGAACGAAATAAAATGGCAAAAGCAATAGTTGATGTTATGGGAAATTTACAGCCACACTTGCGAGATGTACCCGATTTTCAACATAAATTATGGGATCAATTGTTTATTATATCAGGACATAAATTGGAAGTTGATTCCCCTTACCCACAGCCTTCAATAGAAGAATTGAGATCAAAGCCAGAACCATTACCTTATCCTAAAACGGCTTCAAAGTATAGGTTTTATGGAAATAATATTCAAATTATGATTGATACAGCCTTGAGCTGGGAAGAAGGAGAATTGAAAGAAGCATTGGTTTTTTCAATTGCTAATCATATGAAAAAATGCTATTTAAATTGGAATAAAGATACCGTTGAAGATATCGTTATCTTTAAACATTTAACTGAACTTTCAGATGGAAAAATAAATTTGAACCCTGAAAAGGATGTACTTTCTGATTCTAAAAATTTACTTCGTAAAAAGCCACAAAATAAAAATAATCAGAAAAACTCTCAAAAAAGCTACGGTAAAAGACCTGCTAAGAGAAAATACAGTTCGAAATATTAAATTCAAAAAATGTCAGTATTTAAAATAGAAGGAGGACACCGATTAAGCGGTAGTATTACTCCTCAAGGTGCAAAAAATGAAGCCTTACAAGTGATTTGTGCTGTGCTTTTAACTCCAGAAAAAATAACAATAAGTAATATTCCTAATATAAGAGATGTCAACAAACTCATATTTATTTTAAGAGAATTAGGTGTTAAAATTGAAAAAATAAATAAGGATACTTATACCTTTATTGCAGATGATATTGATCTTGATTATCTCGAATCCCTAGAATTTAAAAAAGACGGAAGCTCTCTAAGAGGTTCAATTATGATTGTTGGTCCTTTATTAACTCGTTTTGGGAAAGGATATATTCCAAGACCAGGTGGAGATAAAATAGGAAGACGTAGATTAGATACTCATTTTGAGGGGTTTATAAACTTAGGAGCTAAATTTAGATATAACAAAGATGAATATTTCTATGGCGTAGAAGCAGATAAGTTAAAAGGCACCTACATGCTTTTAGATGAAGCTTCAGTAACAGGAACTGCAAATATTTTAATGGCAGCTGTTTTAGCCGAAGGAGAAACTACTATATACCATGCAGCTTGTGAACCATATATTCAACAATTGTCAAAAATGTTGATAAGCATGGGAGCAAAAATCACAGGTGTTGGGTCAAATAGATTAGTTATTCAAGGTGTAGAAAGCTTAAAAGGATGCGATCATAGAATTCTACCCGATATGATAGAAATTGGTAGTTGGATTGGTATGGCAGCAATCACTAAATCTGAACTTACCATTAAAGATGTTAGTTGGGATAACTTAGGGCAAATACCAAGTGTTTTTAGAAAATTAGGGATTAATTTAGAAAAAAGAGGTGACGATATATATATACCCGCCCAAGATTCTTATACGATTCAAAATTATTTAGACGATTCAATTTTAACCGTTTCTGATGCTCCATGGCCAGGGTTTACACCAGACTTGTTGAGTATAGTTTTGGTTGTTGCCACGCAAGCAAACGGAAGTGTTTTAATACACCAAAAAATGTTTGAAAGTCGATTATTTTTTGTCGATAAAATAATTGATATGGGAGCTAAAGTAATTTTATGTGATCCTCACCGTGCAACAGTTATTGGCTTAAATCATAAATCCAGTTTACGTGCTACTACAATGAGTTCACCAGATATTAGAGCAGGAATATCATTATTAATTGCAGCACTTTCTGCCGAAGGCACCAGTATTATTCACAATATTGAACAAATAGATAGAGGTTATGAAGATATTGATGAAAGACTAAGGTCCATTGGAGCTAAAATAGAAAGAATCGAAAACACTTTTTAAGTATAAATTCATTATTTTATAATTGTATTGTGACAATTTGACACAATGAAACACTTGGCAAGTAATTTGTCTAATAGTAAAGTGTAATTAGAATAAAATTAATTAAAATGAGTAAACAAAAAACTGACGATAAGCATATAGAAAATGATTTTCAAAACCAAGATGAATCAGCTACAGAAGAGGTTGTTGAAAATGAGTTAGAATTAGCAAATGAAGCATTAAAAAAAGAAAAAGATAATTTTTTACGCTTGTTTGCTGAATTTGAAAATTATAAAAAAAGAACTTCAAGAGAAAGGATAGAACTTTTTAGTGCTGCAAATAAAGAATTGATGACAGTACTCCTGCCAATTTTAGATGACTTTGAAAGAGGAATTCAAGAAATAGAAAAATCAGCAGATAAAACTGTTTTAGAAGGGGTGAAATTAATTCAGAATAAACTTAAAATTACTTTAAATCAAAAAGGATTAAAAGAAATGGAAGTTAAAAAAGGAGATAGTTTTGATGCCGAAATTCATGAAGCTATTACTCAAATTCCAGCACCTTCAAAAAAATTAAAAGGTAAAATTATTGATACTGTAGAAAAAGGATATAAACTTGGAGAAACAATTATTCGTTTTCCTAAAGTTGTTTTAGGAAATTAATGTAATAGAAAATGAAACAAGATTATTACGAAATATTAGGTGTAAGTAAAAATGCTACTGCAACCGAAATAAAAAAAGCTTACCGAAAAAAAGCTGTTCAAAATCATCCCGATAAAAATCCTGATGATAAAGCCGCCGAAGAAAGATTTAAAAAAGCTGCTGAAGCTTATGAGATTTTAAGTAATAAAGATAAAAAAGCCAAATACGATCAATTCGGTCATGCTGCATTTGAAAATGGTGGATCAGGAGCAGGAGCAGGTGGGTTTAGCGGAATGAATATGGACGATATATTTAGCCAATTTGGCGATATATTTGGAGGCGGAGGCTTTAGCGGCGGTGACAGACAAGCTAGAGTGAAAGGAACCAACTTGCGTATTCGTGTAAAACTCGAATTAAAAGATATTTTAAATGGAGTAAGTAAAAAGGTAAAAGTAAAACGCCTGATTAAAGCCGAAGGTGTTACCTATAAAACATGTAACACCTGTAACGGACAAGGCAGTGTTACTCGAATTAGTAATACTATTTTAGGTAGAATGCAAACAGCAGCGACCTGCCCAACCTGTCACGGTGCGGGTGAGATTGTAGACCATAGACCAAAAGGAACCAATGCACAAGGTATGGTTCATAAAGAAGAAACCGTTGAAATTAATATTCCAGCGGGAGTTACCGATGGTGTGCAATTAAAAGTTTCTGGTAAAGGAAATGAAGCTCCAGGTAATGGAATTCCAGGAGATATATATGTTGTTGTTCAGGAAATTCCACATGAAAAAATAAAACGTGAAGGGAATAATCTACATTATGACCTATATATAAGTTATCCCGAAGCAGCTTTAGGTATAGACAAAGAAATTGATACGCTAACAGGAAAAGTTAGAATTAAAATAGAAGAAGGCACACAATCAGGTAAAATATTACGCTTACGCGGAAAAGGATTGGAAAGTATTGATAGATATGGAAAAGGAGACTTACTTGTTCATATAAATGTTTGGACTCCTAAAAAACTATCAAAAGAACAAAAAGAATTTTTTAAGAAAATGATGAATGAAGAGAATTTTAAACCCAAACCTTCCCATTCTGAAAAATCATTTTTCGAAAAAGTAAAAGATATGTTTTCATAATAATACATATCCTTAATTTATTTAACCCGCATTATTCATTAAAAATTTATTGATATTCTTAAATATTTTTATTTAATACTTTTTTATAAAAACCTTACCACTCTTTAGCTTACTAAGAGTGGTTTTTTTTCATGATTTATTTAACATAGTTTTTGAAAATAAAAAAAAAATAAAAAAAATGCAAAATCAACTTGATTTTTAATATAAAAATATTGTATATTAGCAGTCTATTTTATATTACTTTTATTAGTAATATTCTTTTTCATAGCAATTTTCCCACTTTTGTTTACAAGAGTGGGATTTTTTTATAATTATTTTAAACGTATTTTTGTAAAAAGTAAGTCATCTTATCGCCCCGAGTATTCGGGGAGGAAAGTCCGGACACCAAAGAGTAGCATAGCGGATAACATCCGTCATTCGCCTAGGCGAAATAGGACAAGTGCAACAGAAAGAAAGTACAGTTCGGCTGTAGTGAAACCAGGTAAACTCTATGCGGTGTAATGCTATGTACATTGGAGATCCGATAACTATCGGGAGAGAACTACTCGTTCAATTTCAAGGGGTAAGCAGCTAAAGTTATAAAGTAATTTATAACTTAGATAAATGATAAGAATTTGTCAATTGATGAATAACAGAATCCGGCTTATTGACTTACTTTTTTTATTAATTTGATGAAAAAAAATTCCTTCTTTTAGCCTTAAAATAATTATACAATTATTTTAAGGCTAAAAATTATTAAATATTTGCCTATAATTTAAAAAAAAGTACAAATAGATAAGCTAATTTTGTAATTTTACAGCTATTAAAATAATATTTTATCTAAATAAATTTAAAAAAATTATGGCTTTTGATATTGAAATGATTAAAGGAGTTTACAACAGAATGAAACAAAATGTTGATAAGGCTCGTGAAGTAGTTGGAAAACCTTTAACTCTTGCAGAAAAAATTCTATATAATCACCTTTGGGATGAAAGTTCAAATACGGCTTTTGTTAGAGGAAAAGATTATGTTGATTTTGCTCCAGATCGCATTGCTTGCCAAGATGCCACAGCGCAAATGGCATTATTACAATTTATGCAAGCTGGAAAGAAAAGAGTTGCAGTACCAACAACAGTACATTGCGATCATTTAATTCAAGCAAAAATAGGAGCCGATAAAGATTTGCAAGAAGCCATTAATACCTCGAGTGAGGTGTTTAATTTTTTAGCATCAGTTTCAAATAAATATGGAATTGGTTTTTGGAAACCAGGAGCAGGAATTATACATCAAGTAGTATTAGAAAATTATGCTTTTCCAGGCGGAATGATGATTGGTACCGATAGTCATACTGTAAATGCTGGGGGATTAGGAATGGTTGCTATTGGAGTAGGAGGAGCTGACGCCGTTGATGTAATGGCAGGAATGCCATGGGAATTAAAATTCCCTAAATTAATTGGCGTAAAACTAACAGGTAAGTTATCAGGTTGGACAGCCTCAAAAGATGTAATCTTAAAAGTAGCAGGAATATTAACCGCAAAAGGAGGAACAGATTGTATCGTAGAATATTTTGGTGAAGGAGCAATATCACTTTCAGCTACAGGAAAAGGTACAATATGTAATATGGGCGCAGAGATTGGAGCTACCACTTCAACTTTTGGATATGATGAATCTATCGAAAAATATTTAAGAGCAACAGATAGAGCAGATATTGCAGATGCAGCAAACGAAATAAAAAATTATTTAACTGGTGATGCAGAAGTATATGCAAACCCAGAAAAATATTTTGATCAAGTAATCGAAATTAATTTAGATGAGTTAAAACCACATCTAAATGGTCCATTTACACCAGATTTAGCAACACCAGTTGGTAATGAAATGACTGTAAAAGCAGCTAAAAATGACTGGCCTTTAAAAGTAGAATGGGGTTTAATAGGCTCATGTACCAATTCCTCTTATGAAGATTTATCAAGAGCAGCATCTATTGCAAAACAAGCTGTAGAAAAAGGTTTGGTTGCAAAAGCAGAGTTTGGTATCAACCCAGGTTCTGAACAAGTAAGATATACAGCAGAACGTGATGGCTTATTAGATATATTTGAAGATTTAGGAGCAAAAATATTTACCAATGCTTGTGGACCATGTATTGGTCAATGGGCAAGAGAAGGAGCAGAGAATCAACTAAAAAATACCATAGTACATTCGTTTAATCGTAATTTTTCTAAACGAGCAGATGGTAACCCTAATACACATGCATTTGTTGGTTCGCCATCCATAGTTGCAGCAGTTGCTATTTCAGGTAAATTAGATTTTAATCCAGTAACGGATAAATTAATCAACCAAAATGGAGAAGAGGTGATGCTAGATGAGCCAACTGGTTTTGAACTGCCACCAAAAGGATTTGATGTTGAAGATCCTGGTTTTGTTGCTCCAATGAAAGATGGCTCTGGTGTTGAAATTACTGTTAGTCCAGATTCTAAACGACTACAATTGTTGATACCTTTTACGCCTATAAAAGGAAATATTTTTGGAGCAAAACTATTAATTAAAGCAGCTGGTAAATGTACCACAGATCATATTTCTATGGCAGGACCTTGGTTACGTTTTAGAGGTCATCTAGATAATATTTCTGAAAACTGTTTGATTGGAGCAGTAAACGCATTTGGTAAAGCAACAAATAAGGTTAAAAATCAATTGACTGGTGAGTACGGAGCTGTACCAACAACTGCTAGAGCATATAAAGCAGCAGGGATTCCTTCTATTGTAGTTGGAGAACATAACTATGGAGAAGGCTCTTCTAGAGAGCATGCAGCAATGGAACCTCGACATTTAGGAGTTGTGGCAGTAATTGTGAAATCATTTGCTCGTATTCATGAAACCAACCTAAAGAAACAAGGTATGCTTGGATTAACATTTGCTAACGAAGATGATTATGCTTTAATTCAAGAAAATGATACTTTTAACTTTACAGATTTAACAGAATTTACTCAAGGAAAACAATTAACTTTAGAGGTAATTCATGCAGATGACTCAAAAGATACTATTAAATTGAATCATACTTATAATGAAGGTCAAATAGAGTGGTTTAGAGAAGGTTCTGCATTGAATTTAATTAAAAAAGAAAATGCTAAGTAGAAAATAAAAAGTCTATTTAGTCAAAAAAATACTTTATTTTAGGTATTTGAGATGAATTGGAGTCCTCTTCTTTTGGAGAGATATAAATCTCTTCTGAAAGTTTAGGAAGAGGCATTTATTTGTAAATGCAAAATAATTTTATGTGAAATACTTATCAAGTTAAATTTAATTATGAATGAATTACGAGAAAATAAAATCATTGAGTTTCATCAAAAAGAAATATTTTTATTGAAACCTAGTTAAAAGTTAATTTTTTCATAAAATTATTCCTAATGTTAGCTAGCTAACACCTTACACTATATGCTAATCCTACAGTTTGTCATATAAATATAATATCCTTTTGCCTAAACCTTGAGAATCCCTTTAGATTTCATTTTATTTTTAGAATTGAATATTAATTAATTTAAAAAGTATTATTATGAAAAAAAAAAATGTAATGTTAGCCTTAATGGCTTTTGGTTTATTTTTCACATCATGTACAGACGATAATGATGATGATAACAAAATCTCAACAAAAGATTTAACACTTAATGTAACTGGTTTAGAAAATCTAGGAGCAGATTTTGTTTATGAAGGATGGATTATTGTAAATGGAAATCATGTTTCTACTGGACGTTTTACTGTAAACGATGAAGGTAATTTATCTAAAACTAGTTTTACGCTTAAGAAAGACACTCTTGACTTGGCATCAAAATTTGTATTAACTATTGAACCAGCAAATGGAGATGAAGCAGAACCCACAAATGTACATATTTTGGGAGGAGATTTTTCTGGTAGCTCTAGTCAATTATCTATTGGGCATGATACAGCTTTAGGTAATGATTTTACAAGTGCTGCAGGGAAATATACTTTGGGAACACCAACCAATGGTGCAGATTCTGATGAAAATAGTGGAATCTGGTTTTTAGATATGTCTTCTGGTTCTCCAGTAGCAGGGCTCATTTTACCAGACCTACCAGCAGGTTGGAAGTATGAAGGATGGATTGTTACCGATGGTAAACCAATCACTTCAGGAAAATTCACATCTGCAACAGGAGTTGATGAATTCAATGAATTTAGTGAAGGAGATGGACCTCCATTTCCAGGTGAAGATTATTTAATTAATCCGCCAAATGATTTGACTTTTCCAATAGATTTGGCAGGAGGGAAGGCAGTAATCTCAATTGAGCCAGATCCAGATAATAGTCCAAATCCATTTTTGTTAAAGCCATTAGCTGGAGATATTCCTGCAGATGCAACAGGTCAGACTACTTATGATTTAGAACAAAACCTAACTTTTCCAACAGGAACAGCTAGTAGGTAAATTAAAAAATGAGAATAAAAAAAGCGTTATTTAATTTTAAATAACGCTTTTTTTATAAGTGATATCTTTACAACTTATTAAAAACCCTACATTATGAAAAAAATAATACTTAGCTTAATAATCCTAACCTCTTTTAACTCTTTTGCACAAAAAGAAGAATTGATTGTAAAACATTCAAATTTAAACAATAAAAATGTTGCCATTGATGGTTATGACCCAGTAAGTTATTTTGATGATAATCCCTTAAAAGGAAAACCTTCAATTCAATCAAAGTTTAAAGGTATTCTGTATCATTTTGTAAATGATAAAAACAAGAATTTGTTTGTAGCGTCTCCAGATAAATTTGTACCTCAATATGGTGGTTGGTGTGCATATGCTCTAGCAAATAAAGGAAAATTAATGAATATAAACCCCAAAACATATAAAATTTCAGAGGGTAAATTATACCTTTTTTATAATAAATTCTTTACCAATACATTGGATGATTGGAATGAAAATGAAGGTAATATGAAAAATAAAGGCGATAAGAATTGGAATAAAATTATTGAAAAATAATAGAAATAATCAAAAATTCTTAAATTTGAACTTTAAATAAGCGAAAATGGAATTTATAAAAAAAAACTTATCTAATATTTTCTTTTTTGGATTTATACTGTTCTTATTTACTCCATTCGGATTGCCAGTAAGAACCTTATTAACCAAAGGAGTTTCTTTTATAACAACTCAAATATTTGATGTAGAAGTTGATAAAGAAGATAGAAAAAAATTAAGTTCTTATAATTGGAAGTTAATCAATAAAAAAGGAGAATCAGTAGATTTTAATACGCTAAAAGGAAAAGTTATTGTTGTTAATTTTTGGGCAACTTGGTGTCCGCCATGTATCGCAGAAATGCCTAGCTTTCAAAAACTATATGATATCTATAAAGATAATATAGTTTTTTTATTTGTAGCAAGTGATGAAAAAGATAAAGTAACTACTTTTATAGATAAAAATAAATATACAATTCCAGTTTATTTTGAAGCTTCTAATAGACCAGTTGAGATGGAATCAAATTCTTTACCAACCACTTATATTATAAATAAAGAAGGTGAAATTGTTGTTGATAAAGTAGGAGCGGTTGATTGGAATAGCAAAAAAGTAAAAAAACTACTAGACAAATTGTTACAATAAAAATATTGCTAGATTTATCAAATAAAAAAACTCTTGAAACGAGTTATTCCAGAGAGCAAAGACAAGAATCAAAAATTGGAAAAGTAAGTGGTAAATTGAAATTATTATCGAGAAGAGTAAACTAATAATACCTTTTTTTTAACGAATTTATACAAGTTTAGGTTCCTTGCCTAGGTAGGTAGCTTATCTCTTAAAGCGAATCAGTCTTGAACCTTTAACCTGATATTAATAATTGTAAACCATATTTCCTCAATATTTAATTGATAAAGCTTAATAATTGACAATAAAAAAGATTCTTATTAAGAATAAACACTTACTTTAGCTCTCAAAATTTAGAATTATGCAAAATAAAGAAAAAACAAAAATGTATTGGAAAGAAAATCTTAGATACTTAGCAATACTATTAACTATATGGTTTGTTGTTTCTTTTGTTTTCGGTATTTTGTTAGTAGATCAATTAAATACCATAAGAATTGGAGGCTTTAAATTAGGTTTTTGGTTTGCACAACAAGGATCTATATATGTATTTGTAATTTTAATATTTGTTTATGTAAGATTAATGAACAAACTAGATAAAAAATACGGATACGACGAATAAACACAATTTTCAACTTAAAAAACAAAAATTATGAGCGTTCAAATGTGGACATATATTTTAGTGGGACTTACATTTAGTATATATATAGGTATTGCCATTTGGGCAAGAGCAGGTTCTACCAAAGAATTTTATATAGCAGGTGGAGGTGTTTCTCCTTTAGCAAATGGTATGGCAACTGCAGCCGATTGGATGTCTGCCGCATCATTTATTTCTATGGCAGGTATTATCTCTTTTTCAGGCTATGACGGTTCCGTATATTTAATGGGATGGACTGGCGGCTATGTTTTATTAGCTTTATTATTAGCTCCATACCTTAGAAAATTTGGAAAATTTACTGTCCCTGATTTTATTGGAGATCGGTACTATTCAAATACAGCACGTATCGTTGCAGTAATCTGTGCCTTAATTGTTTCATTTACTTATGTAGCTGGGCAAATGCGAGGTGTAGGTTTAGTATTTTCTCGTTTTTTAGAAGTTGAAATAAATACAGGTGTAATCATTGGGATGGTTATTGTATTGTTCTATGCAGTTTTATGAGGTATGAAAGGAATTACCTATACACAAGTAGCTCAATATTGTGTCTTGATTTTTGCTTTTATGGTACCTGCAATTTTTATTTCTATACAAATGACAGGTAACCCTATTCCTCAAATAGGAATGGGTAGTACTATAAATGATGGTTCTGGAATGTATTTACTAGATAAATTAGATGGACTTTCAACCGATTTAGGGTTTACAGAATATACCAATGGATCAAAATCAATGATTGATATTTTTGCTATTACTTTAGCATTAATGGTTGGTACTGCAGGACTACCACATGTTATTGTTCGGTTCTTCACAGTAAAACGCGTAAAAGATGCACGTAAATCTGCAGGATTAGCATTGTTGCTTATTGCCATACTTTATACTACAGCACCTGCAGTATCAGTTTTTGCAAGAACAAACCTTATAAATACCGTTAGTAATCAAGAATATTCATCAATGCCAGAATGGTTTTCTAAGTGGGAAAAA
>JAKITG010000174.1 GCA_021648195.1 Flavobacteriaceae bacterium
CATTTGCCTTTTAATAATAATTTTGGATAATAATTGGGTGATTTCCATTTACTAGGATAAATAATTGTTTGTGTTTTTAAGATGCGTTGCTTTTTTTGCATGTTGATGGTTGTTTGGTAGTTTTTTTTAATTGTAAAATAAATTGTTGAAAAGTTTTTATATATAACTATTAGAAACAAAAGTACCTTATAATTATTTATTAACCAAAACTATTTTATTTTTTTATTCCTTATAATTCTTTATTTTTGCAATAATTAAGAACTATTACATATATAAATGCCTTGTAGTTATGAATATAGATAAGATTATTAGCAACTTAAGAAAATCTAAAAATTGGTCTCAAGCAGACTTAGCTTCAAAATCAAAAATTTCACAAGTTATGGTTGGGAAGTATGAAAGAGGAGATGCTATACCATCTATTGAGGTAGCAAAAAAAATAGCGGATGCTTTTGAGGTTTCTTTAGATTATTTAATTGGAGAAGGGCAAAATGTTACTTTTGATAAAAAAACGATTCAACGTATTCAAAATATTCAAACTTTAGATATTAATACACAAAATATACTTTTTAACTTAATAGATACGTATATTCAAAACTTTAAAACTAAACAAGCTTTTGTTTCTTAAAAGAAGATAAAGTCTATTGATAGTCAACTAAAACCCGTAATCCAAATCTTGCACTTTAACTGCTTTTTTTGATATTTCAAAAATTTTATCTGTCTCTTTATCTGCTCTAAAAACTTTATAAATGTCTTTTATAAATTGTTCACCACTATCATTTTGTTCTGCATATGCAAACAATTCCCAATCTCTTTTGTCATTTAACCAAACTTCATCATGCAATAAATATTTTTTAGGTATGTGGAGTTCTTGTAAATCCATATAGTCAATTACCTTTTTATTATTGGTCATTACTATATATTTTATTCCTTTACGAACACTTGTTCCTTCTTCTTTATTTTCTTCAAAAATCTCTACAGTACTTAAACTATAATTTGAATATTGGCCTGTTCTCATCTCTTCTTTCGCAAAATCCACAATCGCATGCCCTCCATTACTATAATAACCTTTAAACTCATCAATTTCAGACTCTTAAAAGTTTTTCCTATTGCAGATTTTATTTTAACAGTATCTTTGCTGTGTAGTAATTTCATTATTGGTGATAGTGGAAATTTCATCATTTTTAAAAGCCCTATCAACCTTTTTAGAATCAATTTTACAAGTTGACAAAACAAATAACAATAAAGTGAATTTAAATAATTTAAATATATATTTCATAGTCTTCAGTTTGAAAATTCTACCATTCTGAACTTGGTGTATATCCATCTTGTTTTTTCATAGATTCTCCCTCTTCATCATTAGTAATATACTTTTTTAGTACTTGTGCGGGCTCAAGTTCTCCGCGGTATTATCTAGATAAGTGCACATGAGCTGTATTTCGGTGCTGTACAGCATTACCTGTCATCCCTACATACCCAACAATATCCCCTTTCTTAAATAATTTATTTTCTTTTTCATAATTTACTTTTGCGATATCTAAATCTACCACCATTTTATCAATCGTCAATGTATTAGCAATAGGATTATAAGTTACTTTAAACACCGGATTTTATAAATCCAGTTTTTTCGCACCCTCAAAATCCGCTGTATTTATACAGCTAAAAAATTGGCTAATTTTTTAGTTTATTGGGAGAAAATGAGCAAGCTGATCTTTTAAAAATCTAGATATGTTACAACGTTTTAAAGATATTCTCTCATTTTCTAATGAGAAACAAAAACATATTTTTTTTACTTTAGATTCTATGATTAAATCAATTAAGTTAGAAAATTTGTAAAAAGTTACATTACAACTCAAGATTAGGATAATTTTTTTGTGACTAAAAAGGTAACTGCATTCCAGAAAACTTAAATTTATCTTCTAATTTATTAATTCTATATAGATTACTAGTTTCATATCCGTTAGGGTTTTTTATATCTATCCAGTACATTTCTTTATCTTTTCCAGATTCAATATTAATAGCATATTTTAAATTAGTAAAACTTTCATAAACCTCACTAGACATAGTTAAACTCTCAAAATCAGAATACGATATTTTTTCACCTCCTAAAGTATATCCCTCAAAAGGAAAAAGTATAATGGATTTTATTTCATTTTCATCTCCTTTACTAATTATATCTATTGCTATTTTAAAAAAATCATCTATACTAATTTTTTTTTCTTTCGAAATATTATTGATATTATCTATTGTATCAGTAGTAGATTGAGAAATAGATATAACATCCTTTGCTTTTTGCTCATTAACTCTTTTACAACTAATAAACAAAAGTATTAAAATTAAAATTTTACCTAGTACCTTCATTTTCTTTTGTTACTATACCTTTTGATATTTGATTATTTAATTTCTTTATATTATATATTTCTAAATTCTCATTTGAATTTGAAGGGTAGTTTATTGGTAAAAAGTAGCCATTAAACTTTTGTTCTAAAGCTACCTTTTTTTCGTTTCCAATATCCATAGTTAATCTACCACTAACACCCTCTGTCTTATATCTAGAAAATTTAATTGTTTGTCCTTGATTACCACCTAAACATATTAAATTTTCATTGTTGTCAACTCCATATAAAAATGTAACATGACCAAAACCAGTCTTTTTACCATTATCTTTCCTGTGATTTGTCATTACTACAATAGCACCAAACACAGGTTCTTTTATTCTCTTGAATAATTTTCCTTCTTTCCAAAGAATACTTTGTGAACCAGCAGATTTTGACCCTTTATAATCAGTTTGGTCTAAACACCAATTAACAAAAGAAGCACACCAAGATAAATCTTCATCTTCTACTGTTTTTAATGTTTTTGGATTATCAAAAATATTACAATGGTTATGGTATTTTTTAACCATTGTTATCGTTGGTTTAAAATCTTCATGTATTCCTTTAGCTAATTTAGCCTCTTCCAAAGCAACCTCCATCCAAGGTGGAACACCAGTTCCAAGTATCAATTTCATCTGCCTTATCCATGCAAGTGGGTGAAAATAATGAACATTTATATAAAACTAAAAATCAGTTTGAGTAATCATGTATTGATATTAAATACCATTTATTAGATTTACCTCTCTTAAAAACATAATGTTGATTAATACCATTATCAATGCCATACATAGAATACGTTATAGAGTCTTTCTTTTTCACAGTTTCAATCTTATATTTATCATATTTTTTTTTATAAGCAAGGCTATCATCTCTAAAGTCCATAAAGGAGATATCACGTTTTTTATATTTAATAACTTCTATTTTATCAGTATCATAAAGACTATATAAATAAATTATGTCTTCTAATCTTTTTTTTTGAAAAATACTATCGTTACGAAACTTAATAAAAAAAGTGTTAAATTTTTCATTTGATAAACTAGTTTTTTCTTGTCCTAATGAATTTCTTTCTTTTTTTGTTATTTCAATTTTGTTTTCATTTATTTTATATGAAGACTTTGAATATTTTTTACAACTAAAAAAAAATAAAACAATCAATAATATATATAAATTATTCATAAAAATATAATTTTTAGTAGTTAAAAGACTCTGGATTATCTATCCAATTTTGAGGATCAACTAGTTCTACAGGTTTTATTTTATATCCACGACTTTCTGTTGGGTCTATAACATCATCATAAGTGGCATTTTTCACAGTTCTTATTTCATAATGTAGATGAGCTTTCATTTTGTCACTAATCTCTTGACCATAATAAGACGCTCCTATTTCACCTATTT
>JAKITG010000175.1 GCA_021648195.1 Flavobacteriaceae bacterium
TCAATAAAAATTCAACCCGCAGTAAACTTCTGTTTATGAGGGCTTAAATTTTTAGATAAGGAAGTGATTCGAAGTAAAGAAGTTTTAAATCTTAATTTTGAAACGGTCTTATAATATATTATACCAATTCAATTTTATAATGTCGTATAATTGAATTAAACAATCTCAATGCGACATTATGATGTTAAATTGGTATTAGGTGAGAGCGATATGATTTGTAATTTTTATGATGATTATAAAGCTACACTTCAATCATTCCAAAATAATAAAACCTGCAATTAAAAAATTACAGGTTTTGTGATTGATGTGACCCCGACAGGATTCAAACCTGTAACCGCTGGAGCCGAAATCCAGTATTCTATTCAGTTGAACTACGAGGCCATTTAATTTGCGAATTTAATAAAGTTTTTACAAATTATCTCTCTATACTAGTTTTTAAATATTTTGCTACCACATGATTGTATCGTGTGGTTACCTTGCTATGTAGGTTTTTATTTTTTATAATGATAAAGACAAGCTGTTATAAATATTTTTTTATATTTATAAATCAATCTATGTTTGGATGTTATTCGTCTTGACCAATAACCTTGTAAACATTCCTTTTTGGGAAGGTATCTAACTAAGTAATTCTTTTACAGCCATAGAAATAGCTTTACCATCAGCTTTTCCTCCTAATTGTTGAGAGGCAATTCCCATTACTCTACCCATATCTTTCATAGATGAAGCTCCAGTTTGTGCAACAATTTCACCAATTGCATCTTTCAATTCTTCTTCACTTAATTGCTGTGGTAAAAATTGTTCTAATATTTTTGCTTGTGCAATTTCAGGATCAGCCAAATCATTTCTTCCCTGCTCAGCAAATAATGCAGCACTATCTTTTCGTTGCTTGATTAATTTTTGTACAATTTTTATTTCATCAGCATCACTTAATTCTCCAGCACCACTTGTGTTGGATATTAAAAATTCTGATTTTAAGGCGCGTAAGGATTCTAGAGCAACTTTATCTTTTGCCTTCATAGCTACTTTCATTTGTTCCATTACTTGTTTTTGTAAGCTCATTTTCTGAAATTTTTAAGGTAAAAAACATAAATTTTTACGCTGTAAATATACATAAACTCAATGTAAAAATTTATACAGAGTTTATTTCTAATTATGAGTAAAAAGATTGACTTATAACTATTTATTTTTTAATTAATTAAAAATAAATTTTTGTTTCCTAACCTATAGGCAGGCAGGGCAATCTAGTATCTTAATGTTTTGATATTTCTTTTACTTTTTCATAAACTAAATAACTTTCAAATCCTTTATACAATAAAAAATTTACAAGTTTTTGATTTTTTTTATAAGAATTTGATTCTGTTATTCCATCAAGTCGTTTTATAGCGATTTCATTTAATTTTTCAAAATAATCATCATCACTAATTTCTTTTAATGCTAAATCAATATTATATTTTGAAATATCTCGCTTTTTCAGTTCTCTTATAATTCTTTGTTTCCCCCAGCTTTTAATGCGAAATTTTCCTCTTGTAAAACTTTTAGAAAATCGTTCTTCATTTAAAAAATCATGTTCTAGTAAATGTAAAATAATAACCTCACACGCTTCAGGAATCATTCGCATTTCATACAGTTTTTGCTCTATTTCTTTATGACAACGATCTTGATAAATACAGTAACGTTCTAATCTTTTTTTTGCTTCTTCAAGCGTATATGTTAACTTTTTGTTTTTCATGTAATTAATTAATACCCAAAATACGCTCAACACCAATTTTAACCAAACCTAAAATTAAACAATTATGTTGAAGTATTATATTTTTTTGGTTGCTTTTATTTTAACTTTTTCAGCCATTTCTCAAAATACATTAATTAAAATACAAGATTTTGACGAGCCTAATCAAGAGTGGAATTTCATAACCGATATTCCGTTTTTTGATAGTAATTCTGATGGTTTTTTTGGTATTCATGATGGAGATAATGATAGTGATGCAAATGATACAGGAGTTGCACTAAAGGCTAATTTAATAAGCTTTGGAGATATAAAAAATGATTTTTTGTTTATCAATGACCTTAGTGATGAAGGAGATAACGGTACTAATAATGAAGCGATAATAACATTTAGTAGTGTTGATATTAGTAATTATCATCAAGTTTATATTTCGTTTGATTATGATATTGCTGAATTTGATTCATCTGATTATATTAAATATGAAATTATTGAGGATGACGTCAGTACAGACATAATTACACTACCAAAAAATGAAAAAGGATTGATTTCAATTTCAATAAAAAACAAAACTCAATCTGTTTTTTTTAAATTAATTATTAAACAAAATGGAATAGAAGATTATGCAGGAGTTGATAATATAAAATTAGAAGGTATATTAATAGACCCTTGTTCAGAACTTATGATTTCGGAATATATTGAAGGAACTTCGAGTACTAGTTTTAGAAATAATTTTATCGAAATTTACAATCCAACGAATACTTCAATTAACTTAGAGAATTATGATTTGGTGAAATATACAGGTGAAAGTATTGAAATTTCAAACACATTAAATTTAGCAGGTACAATTCCTGCATACGAAACTTTTTTAATTGAAGATACTACCGAAAACATAGGTATTGTATCAGATTTATCTACCAATAGTTTTGTAATGGATTTTACAGGAGATGATAAAATAGCGTTGAGAAATTCAAATCAAATTATTGATATTATAGGTGAGATAGGCAGTTCTTCCAATTTTGCAAAAGACATTGTTTTGCGAAGAAAAAGTAATATTCAAAATTCGAATAATCAATACAATATTGAAGAATGGGATGTGTATGGTTTAGAAAATTTAGGAGATATTAATGTTCATGTTTCTAATTGTAGTGGTGCTATACCAGAAATTAAAATAAGTGGAAATGATAAATCAATTGTTGATGGTAGTGAAGTAACTTCTGTTTTAGATAATACTTATTTTGAAATGATTTCTGTAGATTCAGGAGATGAAATTGTTAAAGATTTTTATATTAAAAATGTAGGAGATTCCGATTTAAATATTATAAATATAGCCATTAGTGATGCTATAAATTTTTCTATTATAACATCTCCTAGTTCAATTATTCAACCTTCAGATTCAAGTAAAATAACCATTAGTTTTCAACCCACTTCATTAGGTTTAAAAACGGCTATTGTTAGTATTGAAAATAATGATGCATCCGAAAATCCGTTTAATTTTTATATTCAAGGCGAAGGAGTAGGGAAAAGTAATTCTCCTTTAATGATTACTCAGTATTATGAAGGTACTGGTAATAATAAATGGATTGAAATTACAAATATCAGCGAAAGCGAAACTCCCGAAAATTATTATTTGGCATTGTATTGGAATGACGATGCTAAAAACCCGATAGGAATTAACCCCAGTAGGAGTAAATTAATTCCAGCTTTATTACCAGGTCAAACCTTAAAATATCAATCAGCTTTAATTGTTTCACAACCTGAGTATGCCATTGATGGAAATGAAATTAAATCGAGTATTTGCAATTTTACAGGTGATGATATTCTCATTATTTCCACATCAAATGATAATACTTGTTGGGAAAATAGATTGGATATTATTGGTAATAGTTCTAATTGGGGAGTCAATAAAAGTTATGTTAGAAAATATGGTCATGAAGCTGCAACAACTCATACAGGGTTTAATTTTAATGATTGGTTTATATACGAAATATCGGAAATTGACAATGCCAAAGTAGGAACAAATCAAAGAATTGGAAACCA
>JAKITG010000011.1 GCA_021648195.1 Flavobacteriaceae bacterium
AAAAGCTTCGTTTAAAAACTCTTCTGGTTTCATAATCTAATGTGTTAAAGTTTAAAATTAATAAAAAAAATCTCGGGATTAATTAATCCCGAGATTTTTAAACTTACACACTTTATGAGATAGTGCCGTTAAAACCTGTTATTATCATTCAATAATCACAGCATTTTCAATTATAATTTTATATCGGTAACCATATCCAAAGTCTTTATCTAACGACACGATACCTTTTATAACTACAATATCATCAACCTTTAATTGTGCATTTGTGGTAATAGTAATCTCAAAAACATCGTTAAATTCTGTTCCATCTTGAAGGTGAAACCAGTTTTTATACATTATTTTTGGAGTATATTTCGTGACTTTCCCTTTTAAAATAACATTTTTACCTTTATAAAGGTTTTTGTTTTTTAATAACTCGGCTACTGTTATTCCATTTGATATGGGAGTAATTATTTCCGTTATTTTTATAGGTGTACTATTACTTTCTTTTTTTGAATTTTTATTATTATGTTGGTAAGTTTTGATTGCAAGATCAACTTTATTGGGACTTATTGTTTCTAAAAATAAAACACTTTCGAAGGTTCTATTTAATTCTTTGCTTTTAAAATTTGACATTAGCATTCCTCCTTTATAATAATATTTTTCACCTACTACAGCCTCAAATTTTGGAACTACTAACCACATTTTTGTGCTTTTACCTTTTACAAGTAAATAAGTATAAGAACTAACCTGAATTACTTCAGTTGCAATTACTTCATAAATTGTTTTGTTTTGGCAAAACCCTTTATCAATATTAATAAATAACACTATTACAGTTAGTAAAATTGCTGATTGTTTCATAAAAAGATATTAATAGTTTTTAATTAATGTGTTTATTAATAAGAATGTTTTAAACTCTATTCTACTAATATCGCATCTTCTATAATAACACTATAGGTGTATCCTGCTCCAAAATCTTTATTAGTTATAAGAGTCCCTTTTAAAGTAACAATGTCTCCTACGGTTAGTTCACTTTGAGTTGTAATAGTTAAGTCAAAATCATTATTAAATGAACTACCATCTTGTAAATGAACCCAGTTTTTATTTAAAATCGCAGGATTAATTTTGGTTACTTCACCTTTTACAGATATAATTTTATTATTATAATTTTCTTTATTTTTAAATATTTCAGAAATACTTATGGTACCATTTGATGGAGTGATTGTTATTTCTTTTTTTTCAATAATAGGCTTAGTTGCCTTTTCAGATAAATTTTTCATTGTAATTTTATCTTCAATAGGAGTCAAGTCTGAAGTAGTACTAAGACGATCTATAAAAAGGATATTGTTAAATGTTTTGTTTAGTTCTTTGCTTTCAAAATTCTCCATTTCCATTGCATTTTTAAAATAAAAAACAGCTCCTTTCTCAGCAGAAATTGGTGAAGTAGCAACCCATTTCTCAACATCGTTTTCAAAAACACGTAAATAAGTATAGTTCTCGATATTTATTACTTCCTGCACCACTATTTTTCGTGCTGACAAACTATTGTCGCTGTCCTTTTTTATATCGGGTTTACAAGAAATCAATAAAAAAATAAAAAATAAATTCATTAATATAAGTCTCATAGTAATAAGTGTTTAAAGTGTGATATGACACCAAATTTACGGAAGGTGTTTAAATTAAATGCTGATATATATCAGTAATCTTAGTATGTAAAATTATTAAATTTGGATATTAAATTTTTGTCTTATGAAAAAACTACTTAGTATATTAATTTCGTCAAAAACTACTTTAGTACTACTTATTGTCTTTACAATTGCCATAGCTTCGGCAACTTTTATTGAAGATAAGTATGATACGATAACATCTAAAATTCTTGTTTATAATGCTAAGTGGTTTGAAGTGTTACTTTTATTATTAATAATTAATTTTATTGGAAGTATTAAAAGATACCAGCTTTTAAGAAGAGAAAGATGGGCATCATTAACGTTTCATATTGCTTTTATCATCATAATAATAGGAGCAGGTATAACTAGATATATAGGTTACGAAGGGACTATGCATATTCGTGAAGGAGAATCCTCAAATTATATGTTTAGCTCAGATCCATACATAAGTGTAAGAACTGGGACTAATACCTTTTCATCTAATAAACCCATACTTATAGGGTCCAAAAACGATAATTCATTTTCGCATACTATCTACACAGATAATAATCCAGTGAAAATCGATTATAAAAAGTTTATAAATAATGCAATAGAAACATACCATGAAGGGAAAGGAACAAACGGGGAAAAGATTATTGAAATCAACCTTAGTTCAGACAACCATCAAGATAAAATAATTTTAAAAGAAGGTGCAGTTAATGCTACACATGGATTTTCATTAGCTTTTAATACTACCGAAAAGCCCAATGCAATGGTACTTACTTTGCATAATAACAAAGTCTTTTTTGTGTATCCTGCTTCTGTTGAAGTGATAAAAATGCCAGAAATGATTTCTGAAATAATACAAAAAAACACCTTAACCGAATTAAAACCAAAACATGTGTATAAACCAGAAGGAACTCATGTTGCGTTTGCACTTATAAAAACATATAACAATGCACATATTCAATATACCGAAGGAGATGAAACTACTTCTGGTCCAGATGTGTTGGTAACTACAATTACATATAATGGAATAACTAAAGAAGTCCCTCTTGTTGGTGGTAGAGGTTATTTAGATAATTTTCAAAAAGAAAAGTTTAATGGCAAAGAAATCGAAATTTCATATGGATTAAAAAAAATGCACCTACCATTTGCTATAAAATTAAACAAATTTATTCTTGAAAGATATGCAGGCTCAAATAGCCCATCCTCATACGCAAGCGAAGTTACTTTAATAGATCAAGAAAAAGCGGTAAATAAAAATCACAGGATATTTATGAATAATGTTTTGGATTATGGAGGGTATCGGTTTTTTCAGTCATCCTATGATAAAGATGAAAGAGGTACTATTCTTTCAGTAAATCATGATTTTTATGGAACTTGGGTGTCTTATTTTGGTTATTTTTTATTAGGACTAGGTTTTGTTTTAACACTGTTTAATAAACAATCTAGATATGGAAAACTATTCGAAAAAATTAATAATACTCGAAATAAAAGAAAAACAATTCTTACAATAATAATATTATTTATTAATCTAGGAACCGTTTACTCACAAAATGAGCTAGGTGTAAACAACCATTCTCACGAGATATTTACGGGTTCAATCAATAAAGAACATATAAAAGAGTTTGAAGAGTTATTAGTGCAAACTTATGAGGGTAGATTTGCGCCAGTAAGTACTTTAGCTTACGATGTAATGCATAAAATTTCTAGAAAAGAGACATTTAATTTTCCTGAAAGAGAAAAAATGGATGCTTTACAAGCCTTTTTGGACATGAATATTAATGCTGAATTTTGGAAAAAACAGAAAATAATATATGTTAAAGAAGAATCTGTGATTAATATTTTAGGACAGCAAGGAAAATATGTTTCATTTAACGATTTGTTTAATGAAGATGGATCCTACAAATTAGCTCAAGTAGCTGAAACTGCTTTTAGAAAAAAACAGTCTGAACAAAATATTTTTGATAAAGAAATAATTAAATTAAATGAAAGAGCCGAAGTTTTTTTAATGGTTTATAAAGGAGATTTACTAAAAGTTTTTCCAGTTCAAAACTCTCCAAATCACCGCTGGATTAGTTGGAATGATTCAATAGCTAAACAACCTATAACGGGCTCTCTAAAACTATTAAATGCAGATTTAAAATTAGATACTTTTAATTACAATAGTATAATGAAAGAATATTTATTGTCTTTATATGATGCAACCAAGACAGGAGATTACACTAAACCAAATAAAATCATTTCTTATATAAAAAGTATTCAAAGACAAATAAATGTAAACACATTGTTACCTACGGAAGATAAAATTAAAAAAGAAGTCCTTTATAATAAAAACAATATTTTTGGTATGCTTAAAAATGTATATGCTCTTTTAAGTATTGTGCTGTTAGTATTGGCGTTTATTGAAAACCTGAAAAGTAAGAAAAGTAAAATAATTACCTATAGTCTAAACTTCTTTATAGTACTATTAGCTTTAGCGTTTGTCTTTCATACCTATGGTATGGGTTTGCGATGGTATTTGTCTGGACATGCACCTTGGAGTAATGGTTATGAAGCACTTATTTTAGTTGCGTGGGCTAGTTTATTGGCTGGTTTTAGTTTTCTTAAGTTTTCTAAAATCACACTAGCATCAACTGCTTTACTTGCATTTTTTACGCTAATGACAGCAAGCCATAGTAATTACGATCCTCAATTAACAAATTTACAACCAGTATTAAAATCGTATTGGCTTATAATTCATGTTGCTGTGCTTACAATTAGTTATGGTTTTTTAGGTCTAAGCTTCTTGTTAGGATTAATTAATCTAACATTATTTTTAGTTAAGAAAAGAAAGAATAGTTTTAAAATAATGCTATTAATAAAGGAGCTTACTTATGTTAATGAAATAAGTATGACAGTAGGATTATTTATGGCAACTATCGGTACTTTTTTAGGAGGAATTTGGGCAAACGAATCTTGGGGGAGGTATTGGGGATGGGATGCAAAAGAAACTTGGGCATTAGTTATTATTATAACGTATAGTATTGTATTGCATTTTAGATTAGTTCCTAAAATTAAAAGCTTATACTTATTTAATGTTGGTGCGATTATTGGTTTTGCAAGTATATTAATGACATTCTTTGGAGTTAATTATTATTTTTCAAAAGGACTGCATAGTTATGCGACAGGAGAGACTCCAGTATTTCCAATGTGGGCTTGGGTTACCATTTTTCTGTTAATTGGATTAATGATTTTTTCTAAAATAAATGATAGAAGAATTAGTAAAAAAAACGACTTTAGATAAACAAACCTGACATATATCATTTCTAATGTAACAATTGTTACAGACTTTTGTATTATTAAGTTTCTTAGAAAACCTAGGTATTACATTGATTATTATATATTAACATTTAAATTAAATAATTATGAAAACAATTAAAATTTTATCATTTGTTGGGTTAGTAACATTCATTTTCTTTTCTTTTTCTCTAATTGTTGATCAAGAAGGGTGGATTGTGCCAGATGAATATAAAACCATGGAAAACCCTACCGATAAAGCAGATAAAGAAGGTATGGCAATAGGAAAATCTTTATACAATAAGCATTGTAAATCTTGTCATGGAAAAGAAGGTTTTGGAGATGGTCCAAAAGCTGATGAACAAGAAGGTGAATTGGGAGATTTTTCTACTGCTGAATTTCAAAAACAAACAGATGGTGAGTTATTTTACAAAACTACATTTGGTAGAGATGACATGCCAAAATATACTAAAAAAATACCTAATGATGAGGATAGATGGCTGGTTGTTAATTACATGAGAACATTAAAAGAGTGACAGAGGTTTATTTTGCTAATTAATAGGTTGAAAGGGAGAAATAAAAATTTATTTCTCCCTTTTTTATAATTCATTAAGAAATTGTAACACAATCGTATTTATTGAGTCTTATTTGAAATTAAATGATATAAGAATATTTCTTAACACCATTTTCACATTTTCCAAAGATAATTTCCTGAACTTCGTAGATTAATAAATGACCATGATTAAAATTAAAGACCTTCATAAATCTTACCAAATGGGAAGCAATTCGCTTCACGTTTTAAAAGGAATAAATTTTGAAGTTAAAGAAGGAGAAATGGTGGCAATTATGGGCTCTTCAGGATCTGGAAAATCTACGTTGTTAAATATTTTAGGAATTCTAGATGAAGCCGATGAAGGCGAATATCACCTAGACGGAACCTTAATTAAAAATCTTAACGAGAAAATTGCTGCTCAATACCGTAATAAATTTCTAGGATTTGTGTTTCAATCTTTCAATTTAATAGGTTATAAATCTGCTTTAGATAATGTAGCGATGCCATTGTATTATCAAGGGGTAAAGCGAAATCTACGGATGGAAAAAGCGATGCATTACCTTGAAAAAGTAGGTTTAGCAGATTGGGCAACACATTTACCTAACGAACTTTCTGGTGGACAGAAACAACGTGTAGCGATTGCCAGAGCATTGGCAAGTGACCCAAAAGTATTGTTGGCAGATGAGCCTACGGGAGCTTTAGATACCAAAACTTCCTACGAAGTAATGGAGCTAATACAAGGCATTAATGACGAAGGAAAAACTATTTTGGTAGTAACTCACGAAGATGACATTGCTCATATGTGTAAGCGAATTGTTAACCTAAAAGATGGTGTTATTATAGACGACTCTCCTGTAAAACAAGTACGAGCAAATTCCGCAACCTATGTTTAGTATAGAAAGTTGGCAAGAGATTTTTGAAACCATGAGGAAGAATAAACTCCAAACCTTTCTAACGATGGTTTCTGTGTTCTTCGGAATATTTATTTTAGTAATTCTGGTAGGTTTTAGTAGTGGAATTGAAAAAGGGGTAAAATCTCAGTTTGAAGAAGATGCTACCAACCGAATTCATATTAGAACAAGAAGAACAACTAAAGGCTATAAAGGTTTAAATCCTGGAAGGCAAATACAATTACGTAATGGAGATTACGAAGAATTCAACGAAAAATATAAAGACAATATAGAATATAAAACATCATTGTACAGTGTGTGGCGAGGGCAATTATCTTATAAAGGGGAAGTAGGAAATTATAGAGTAGAAGGGGCTTATCCAGATCAGCAATTTATAGAAAACCAAAGTATGGTTTCGGGAAGATTTCTTAACAATAAAGATGTTGATGAAACAAAAAAAGTAGCCATTATTGGAAATCAGATTAAAGAAGATATTTTTAAAACTAATAATCCAATTGGTGAGTACGTTCAGATTTCTGGAATTAATTTTTTAGTAGTTGGAGTTTATACAGATCCAGGAGGAAAAAGAGAAGAAAGTCGTGTTTTTATTCCCTTAACAACTGCGCAACAGGTTTTTAATGCTGGAGATAAAGTAAGATCTTTAGCGTACACCGTTAAAATGTCTGATGATTTTGATGAAGCCGTAGCACTTTCTGTAGCATTAAGTGAAAGTTTTGAAAACGATATTAAAACAAAACACATTATTTCGCCAGACGACCGTAGTGCGGTAAGAGTGAGTAATACCTTGGAGGAAGCTAAGAAAATTTATAGTATGATAGCTATGATAAGTTATGTGTTTTGGTTTGTAGGAATTGGAACTATTATCGCAGGAGTAGTAGGAGTAAGTAATATTATGCTCATCGTTGTAAAAGAACGCACCAAAGAAATTGGAATTAGAAAAGCATTAGGAGCTTTGCCAAATTCTATTATTGGGATGATATTACAAGAGGCCATTTTTATTACCGCTTTTGCAGGATTTTTAGGGCTTTTTGCAGGCGTAGCTTTATTGGAATTAATAAGTCCGATGGTGGACAGTGATTTTATAAAAGCACCTCAAGTAGATTTTAAAACCTCTATAATAACTGTAATCATATTAATAGTAGCAGGTGCATTAGCAGGTTTTGTGCCCGCACGAAGAGCAGCACATATTAGACCTATTGAAGCTTTAAGAGTTGATTAATAGTTAGATTGTCTTCGCGAGGAAAGAGTGAGCAAAGCGATCTGTTGAATTTAGAATGATAAAGTATAATAAAAATTAAATAACTAATTTACTTAGTAACTTAACCAAAAATGTTTAATAAAGATCGTTGGAACGAAATACTAGAGGCATTAAATGCCAATCGCTTTAGAACACTCATGACTGCATTTGGTGTTTTTTGGGGAATCATGATTTTGGTGTTGTTATTAGCTTTAACCAATGGACTTAAAAATGGAGTGCAATCGGGATTCAGAAATTTTGCAACCAATTCTATTTTTATGTGGTCCCAAGGAACCTCTATGTCTTATAAAGGGTTGCCAAAAGGAAGAAGATTTAATTTTAAAATTGAAGATGTTGAAATTTTAAAAGAACAAATACCAGAATTAAAATACGTGTCACCAAGAAATCAATTAGGTGGTTATATGGGAGCTAATAATGTAACTAGAAAAGAAAAAACGGGTGCATTTAGTGTTTCGGGTGATTATCCAGATTTTATTTATCAGCAACCAATGGATATTACGCAAGGACGTTTTTTAAGTTATTCAGATATTAACGAAAAAAGAAAAGTTGCCGTCATAGGAGTAGATGTTGTAAAATCATTATACGATCATGACGAAGAACCCTTAGAATCCTATATTAAAATAAATGGGGTTAATTTTATGGTGATTGGGGTTTTTAAAAAAAGCAATAGCAATGGTGATGACGAGGAAGATGCCAATACTATTTTTGTTCCGTTTTCAACCTTTTCACAAGTTTTTAATTATGGAGATAGAGTGGGTTGGATGGCAATTACTGCGGAGGACGAAACTTCAGTAACTGGTTTAAAACCAAAAATTCTCTCTATAATGAGAAAGCAACATATTATTCATCCAGACGATAAACGTGCCATTGGTAATTTTGATATTGCTGAGCAATTCGGAAAAATAATGGGACTGTTCGGAATTCTTTCATTTGTAGGATATTTTGTAGGCACATTAGTGTTATTATCTGGAGCCATCGGAATTAGTAATATCATGTTGATTGTGGTTAAAGAACGCACCAAAGAGATTGGAATAAGAAGAGCCTTAGGAGCAAGTCCTTGGAATATAAGATTGCAAATATTGCAAGAATCTTTAATGCTTACTATTGTTGCAGGTATGGCAGGAATTGCATTTGCTTCGGGAGTAATATGGTTGTTAAATTATTTAATTGATAGCATGGGACCGGTAGAAAATTTTGCCAATCCATCCGTAAATATTGGAGTGGTAATATCTTCATTAATCATATTAATTGTTTTTGGAGTTTTAGCAGGCTTAATCCCCGCAATTAGAGCTACAAAAATGAAACCTGTAGATGCATTAAGAACCGATTAACGTTAGTATAAAACAAAAAAGCTTAGCGCCTTAGCGTCTTTGTGAGAATAAAAACATTAAATTAAGAATACCCATTATGAAAAGAATAGGAACCATCATCACCTTAGCAGTTATTTTTATTTTATTTCTTTTAGGAATACGATACATTTACTTAAAAGATCAAAAAGATCCAATAGTCTACACTACCCAAAACCCAACTACCGAAACCATTATTAAAAAAACGGTGGCAACAGGAAGTATTGTACCAAAAGAAGAAGTACTTATTAAACCAAATATTTCTGGAATTATAGATGAAATATTTGTGGAAGCTGGAGAAATTGTAAAAGCAGGAGATTTATTGGCTAAAGTAAAAGTGGTGCCAAATGTGTCAAATTTAAATAATGCCAAGAATAATATTAACACTATCAATACTCAAGTTGAAACAGCAAAGTTAGCTTTTAGAAATCAAGAAAATATTTACAAAAGACAAAAAGAGTTGTTTGAAAAAGGAGTGATCTCTGCCAATGAATTTGACACTGCGCAGTTATCTTACGATCAGGCAAAACAGCGTTACAAACAAGAGCAAATAAGTTTAAACAATGCCAGACAAAATTACGATATTGTAAAAACAGGAACTACAAGAGGTATGGGAGCATCTGCTAATACCGAAATTAGAGCTACTGTTTCTGGGATGATATTAGATGTTCCTGTAAAAACCGGAAATCAAGTAATTGAAGCCAATAATTTTAACGACGGAACCACAATTGCTACCATTGCAGATGTTAGTAATATGATTTTTGAAGGGAAAGTAGATGAAAGTGAAGTAGGAAAGATTAAAGAAAAACTTCCTTTAGAAATTACAGTAGGAGCTATTGAAAATAAAAAATTTGATGCAATTCTAGATTATATTGCTCCAAAAGGAGTAGATGAAAATGGAGCTGTTCAGTTTGAAATAAAAGGAACACTTAATAAAAAAGATTCAACATTTATAAGAGCAGGTCTTAGTGCCAACGCATCTATTATTCTAGCTAGAGCAGATAATGTACTTTCTTTAAAAGAAGCATTAATTCAATACGATCCAAAAACTAAAAAGCCTTTTGTAGAAGTGGAAGTTGGAGATCAAAAGTTTGAAAGAAAAGATGTGGAATTAGGGATAAGTGATGGGATAAACGTTGAGGTTATTAGTGGTGTTTCTGAAACAGATAAAATTAAAGTTTGGAATCAACTAAAACCTGCAATGAAATCTAAAAGAGGGAGATAATCTCAAATAATTTCCTTTTAATAGTGTAACAATTTTAATATTTTAATGACCAATTCAACAATGACTATCAATATGAACAAGTTTGTAATTGTATTTGTAATTCTTTTTGTAGGAATTTCAGTAGCAGCTCAAAATAAAAAATGGACACTTCAAGAATGTGTAACTTATGCTATCGAGAATAATATTTCGGTAAAACAATCTGAATTAGAAATTGAAAATGCAAATATTTCAAAAAGTGATGCTTTAGGTAATTACTTACCTACTTTAAATGCTTCAGCAGGAAATAGCTGGAATACAGGATTAACACAAGATGTAACAACAGGTGTTTTACGTAGTATTACCGCTCGAAATTCTTCATATAGCGTTACAGCAGGAGTAACTGTTTTTAGTGGACTTAGAAATCATCGTGAAATGCAAAGAGCAAAAATGTTACAACTCTCTTCTCTGTATAATTTAAGTAAGATGAAAGATGATATAGCTTTATTTGTAGCTAACGGATATTTACAAGTATTATTAAGTAAAGCAAACCTTGAAGTTGCTAGAGAACAAAATAATGTTACAATCGAGCAGATTTCAAGAACACAGGAGTTGGTTGATGCAGGAGTTTTACCAAAAGGTGATTTACTCGAAATTCAAGCAGTAGATGCTAGAGAAAAACAATCGATTATTCAATCTGAAAATAGTGTAACTATCTCTTTAATTAGTTTAGCACAATTGCTGTTGATTAAAGATTATGAAAATTTTGATATTGCTGATGAAGATTTTAATTTGATTTTATCTGATGTTTCCAATAAAAGCGTTGAAGAGATTATAAATTCGGCAAAAGAAAATAGGTATGAAGTTAAAATTGCCGAACAAAATTTAGAGATTGCCCAAAAAGATTTAGAGATATCAAAAAGCATCTATTGGCCAACCATAAACGCTTTTTTTAATTATAATACTCGCGAAACAGACATTGCTAGAGTATCACAATTTATAGACCCAGACAACCCAATAATTACGACTCAAATTGGTTATGTAGGCTCAACAGGAGAAGCAGTTTTAGCAGAAATACCAAATACAAGTTTAAGAGAAAAACCCGCAGACCCTTTCTTTGATCAACTTTCTAATAACGATGGGATTTCTTATGGATTACGACTAAATGTTCCAGTTTTTAACGGTTTTTCAACTAGAAACAATGTAAAACGTAACAAGGTAAATTTAAAACGAAATGAATTTCAATTAGAACAAGCAAAATTAGATTTAGAATCTAATGTGTATCAAGCTTTTGTAGATGCTAACGGAGCTCAAAAAACCTATGAAGCAGCTAGTTTGTCTTTAAAATCTCAAGAATTAGCTTATGCCTATGCAAAAGATAGATTTGATGTGGGCTTAACAAATTCATTCGATTTTAGTCAATCAAAATTAAGATATAACCAAGCATTAATTGAAGCAAATCGTGCTAAGTTTGACTATATTTTTAAAATAAAAGTATTGGAATTGTTTTTTGGAATTCCTGCTACTGAACTAAAATTTTAATAAAGTTTTCCCGACTTTACTCGGGTAGTAATTATGAAAAAAAAGACACTCATTTGGATTATCGTTATTGTTATCGTGCTTTTAGCAGTACTAGTCGGTGGTAAAAAAGCTGGGTGGTTTGGTAAAACAGGAAATTTCAAAGAAGTTGAAGTTACCAATTTAGAACCCATAACTATTATTGAAACCGTTGCAGCAACCGGAAAAATACAACCCGAAGTTGAAGTAAAATTGTCTTCGGAAGTTTCAGGAGAAATAATTGAGCTTCCTATAAAAGAAGGACAACAAGTTAAAAAAGGAGATTTATTGGTTCGTATTAATCCAGATTTGGTTCAAGCTAGACTTACTCAATCTCAAGCTGGATTACAAAATACTCGTGCTTTATTAACACAAGCAGAAGCGAGTCTCAACAACTCAAGATTAAACTTTGAAAGAAACAAATCTCTTTATGAAAAAGGGGTGATTTCAAAAGCAGATTGGGATAAAGCTGTAACCGATTACGAAATGTCTAAAGCCAGTGCAAAATCCGCTTATTATAATGTACGAAGTGCAGCGGCAAATGTAAAGCAATCCAGCGATAATGTATCTAGAACTACCATTTTTGCGCCTAGAGATGGTACAGTTTCAAAACTATCTGTAGAATTGGGAGAAAGAGTGGTTGGTACGGCACAGATGGCAGGAACAGAAATTGTTCGTGTTGCTAACCTAAACAATATGGAAGTGGTAGTAGATGTAAATGAAACAGATATTGTAAAAGTAGCTGTAGGAGATTCTACCATTGTAGAGGTAGATGCCTATTTAAAGAGAGAGTTTAAGGGGGTTGTTACCGAAATTGCAAATACCGCCGAGAATGCTTTATCTGTAGATCAAGTAACAAACTTTAAAGTTAAGGTTAGGATTCTTCAAGATTCTTATAAAGATTTAACCGAAAGTAAACCAGAAAATTATTCGCCATTTAGACCAGGAATGACAGCAACTGTAGATATAATTACTGAAAAAAAACATGATATTATTGGAGTTCCTATAAGCTCAATAGTTATAAAAACAGATACGACAACTCAAAAGAAAAAAACACAGGTAAAAGAAACCGTTTCAGAAAATAACGAGAAATTTGAATGTGTTTTTGTAAAAAATGGAGAGGTTGCAAAATTGAGAGTCATAACAACTGGAATTCAAGATGATTCTAATATAGAAATTACTTCAGGGCTTCAAAAAGGTGACGAAGTGATTACAGGACCTTATAACACAGTAACTAAATCGTTGGATTCTGGTGATAAAGTAGAGGTAAAATCTTCAGATAAGGACGAAGAAAATACAGATGATGAGTAATGGCTGTAATTCTATGTCTTGAAACTACTACTACCAATTGTTCTGTTGCTATTTCAGTAAATGGAGAAGTAGTTGCTCTTATAGAAGACAATAATAAACAATATTCTCACGCCGAAAAATTACATGTTTTTATAGAAGAAGCTTTGTTAAAAAGCGGAATAAATAAATCGGAATTAGAGGCAGTTGCAATAAGTAAAGGACCTGGGTCTTATACAGGTTTAAGAATAGGGGTTTCTGCTGCGAAAGGCTTGTGCTTTGCATTGGACATTCCATTAATTTCTATCGCTACCTTAGAGTCTTTGGCTTATCAGATTTCTGAAAAAGAAGGCCTTATTATTCCAATGTTAGATGCCCGAAGAATGGAAGTGTATTCTGCGGTATTTAATTTGGATAAAGAGCAGATAAGGGCTACTGAAGCAGAAATTTTAAATGAGACTTCTTTTGCTGAGTATTTAGAAAAAGGAAAGGTGTTTTTTTTAGGAGATGGTGCAGAAAAATTTAAAGGTATTTGTTTTTATAAAAATGCTGTTTTTTTGGATGATAAATTTCCTTCTGCCAGTCAAATGGCTTCTCTAGTAGAAATAAAGTATAAAAAAAACGACATCGAAGATGTCGCTTATTTTGAGCCTTATTACTTAAAAGATTTTGTTACAGGCTAGCACCTTTAACGCCATCTAGATGCATAATTACTTTTTTAAGGTCTTTTTCATCATTAATATCAAGCTTATGTTCTTTTATATATTTGCTAACAAGTTTTTCGCTGTCTCCAAATACTTTAAGTTTCTTTTTCTTTGAATTCGGAAATTCTTTAATTACTCCTTCTTTTGTAAATATGTGATAAGTAAATCTATCTGAAAATTTTGCTAAAGCACCTTTGTCAAAAGAGTTTTCAGATTCTCTTGGTGCAAAGTATTTTTTAGATATTTTTTTTAATAAACTAAAATTGTTTCCATCAGAAAGCACTAAAAAATATCCTTTACTTGGGATAAACACAAAAGTTTCTCCCATAATGGTAACATAAAGATCTTTAGATTTAATAAGTGCTTTAGCATCTTTATCACTATCTGTAGTAGATTCTTTATATTCTATTTCATCATTTAAAGCATTATAACGTAAGGGTACATTTCGGTCTAATAATTCATTTTCAAAATAAATATTACCCATTAAAAATGATTGTTTATAATAAGGTGTCCCGTCATAACTTTGAGGATCTTCAGGGTCAAAAATACTTCTGGTATCGTAAACGTCTGCACTATAAACAAAACGCTCTGTTTCTCTTTGTAATTGGCGATTTTGTGCTATTAGGTTAGAAACCCCAAAGGCAAAAATAAGTAAGGTAATTGTGATTAATTTTTTCATAACATATGGTGTTAACTAGATTGATTGATAAAGATTCTAATACTATATAAACGTAATAATAAATTAGGATCTCTTATTTTTTGATAAAAGTAAACAGGATTTGACTGCTACACAAATTAAGGGAGTCGATATTTATAAATTGTAGGTCTGAATTCATAAATTACGACTGCTAAATATTTTGTAAAACACAGACAAACAGTTAGTTAGATTTGTTGTGTATTAAAATTGATTAATTCCTAATTAATTATTAATTTAAAGAGTTATTTTTATGAAATGCTAATAAATTAAACCCATAAAAAGCGTTAGTATTAATTATATGAAAGTACGTTTATTCTTATTATTTAATTTCGTTTTAATGTTTGTGCAATTAAATGCTCAAACAAAAGACGATAAAGAGTTGTCTGGAAAGTCCTATGTTTCTCTCAGAATGATGTATGATATTAATAGATTTGATACTATTAAAGCAAAACAAATTGCAATTGCATATATCGTAAAGGCTAAAGAAAAAAAAGATAGTACAGAAATAGCTATTGGTTATGCAAATCTCGCTTCGGTTTCTCCCTATTCAAGAGCTTTAAAATATTTAGATACGACTATTGTTTATTCCAAAAATAGTCCTCAAAGCGATTTTCCGGCAATGGGTTATTTGGCAAAATCCGAATATTTATTTAAGAATAATGAATATGAAAGAAGTTTGATTAATGCTATTTCAGGATATCATAATGCCGAAAAGAAAGGGAATATAAGTCAGCAAATAACAGCTTTACATCAAATAAATACCATTAATGATTTGTGGGGGGATTATCGCAAGGTTCTAGAAACCGAATTATTTGCTTTTAAATTAATAAATGATAAGCCAACATCTAAACAGTTTTTAGAACATTATTTATATTCTATAGAAGGGATTGGGAAATGTTACGTTAGACTTAATAAACCTGATTCGGCATTGGTTTATTTTAATAAAGGAATTAAAGAAGCACTTAAAGACCAAGATTCTGTAACCTATTCTGCTTTTGTTTCTAGAACAGGAATGGCACTTCATAAAAAAGGAAATTATAAAGCTGCTTTAGATAGTTTAAATAAAGGAGATATTTATCGCGAATTTTATAACAAAAGTTATATGCCTTACTTTTTATATTATTCTGCTAATAGTTTGTATAATTTAGGGCAAAAAGAAAAAGCGATTAGGAGGTTTCAGAAAATAGATTCATTATACCAAAACAAACATGTTTTAACTCCAGAACTACCTTTGGTTTATGATAAATTAGCTTCCTATTTTAAAGAAAAAGAGAATAAAGATTTACAATTAGATTATCTCTACAAGCTTATAAGAGTAGAGAGAATTATAGATGTAAAAAGATCCCAAATTATTGAGAAAACAGATTCCGACTATCATATTCCAAAAATGATTAAGGAAAAAGAGACTCTTATTGCAGGTTTAAATGAACAAAATAAAAGCAATTCGGTAGTTACTAAATGGATACTTTCCTTTTTGGGTATTAGCTTATTAGTGCTGTTTTATTATGTGCGAAGGCAAATTAAATTTAAGAAAAGGTTTAATCATTTAATTAAAGATCAGCAAAATAAAAAAGATAAAATCGAAACCAATGAGAATAGCGGAATATCAATTACTATAATTGAAGATGTAATGAATCGCTTAGAGTTATTTGAGTCTAACAAAGAATTCTTGTCTCCAGATATTTCTCTTACAGATGTAGCAAAAAGTTTTGATACTAATTCTAGTTATCTTTCTAAGGTGATTAATCTTAAAAAAGATAAAAACTTCTCTAAATATATTAATGACTTAAGAATAAACTACGTAATAGAACAATTGGATGAGAATTATGTGTTTAGAAGGTATAGGATTAAAGCGATTGCTAGTGATTGTGGATTTAAAAATTCTGAATCTTTTTCAAGAGCTTTCTATAAAAAGTATGGGATTTACCCATCGTATTATATTAAACAATTAGAAAATAAATAGTGTGTTTAAACTTTAAAGGCTGTCGTAATACGTAACTAATTTAACTAAATCTGAAGAATTGTTTAGATCCAGTTTTTGTTCTTTTATAAACTCTTTTAGTTTTTCGTTTTCATTAAAAAATGATTCTCTTTTAGAAGTAGGAATTAAGGTTAGTTCTCCTGTTTCGTCCTTTAGATAATAGAGAAAACGATTTTTAAACGCTGCAGGAAAGTCTTTGGTTAGAGAAGTAGTTGCTTTTTTTGGAGGGCAATATTTTTTAGATATTTTTTTTAAAAGACCAAGATTATTGCCTTCAAACAAAACTAAAAAGTATCCTTTGTCTTTTATAAAAATAAAATAATCCTTATTTATAATTGCAGATAAATTTTCAGTTTTTAATAAAGCTTTGCTTTGCTCTTGATCGTTGTGTAAAGTTTCTTTGTATTCAATTTCGTCTGCAAGCGCATTGTATCTTAATGCCGCATTACTTTTTATTAATTTGTTATCGATAAAAACCTCTCCAACAACAAAAGATCTATTATAGTAAGGAGACCCTTTATAAGAATTAGGGTCTAGCGTTCTTAAAACTTCATATTCGCCAAAACGATCTACCTGCTCAAAAAACGATGCTGCTGTTTTAGGCTGTTCATTTTGGTTTTGAGCAATAGCAGAAAGGCTATTTAGAAATAAAAAAATTGATAAAGTAAAAAACCACCTTTTCATAAAAACGATATATAGAGTGTAATATAGGGTGGATATTACAATTTAACAAATATTACAGGCTGTTATAGTATTTACATAATTTTATAAGACCTGCCTCTTTATTAAGGTTTAACTTGTTCTCTTTTGTATAGATTTTTAATTCTTTTGAATGCTTCTGAAAGGCATTTATTTTACCTTTTTTAGATTTCGGAAATTCTATTAGTTTTCCTTCTGAAGTATATAAATATAATGTTATTTTTTCTTTGTAATTAGCTGCAATTGGGCTAGCTAAAGAGTTGTATGCTTTTTGGCCAGGGATGTACATTTTTTTTGCTTTCTTTAAAACAGAAGCCTTCTCTCCTTTTGACACCATAATAAAATAACCTTGCGCACTATTGCCTTCAGTTGGCGATAAATAAATAAACTTTTTGTTATTCAGTTTGATGGTTAAATCATTAGTAGTTTTTAATACTTTAGCTTGGTCGTCTTTTAAGACAGATGTTTTTTTAATTTCAAAAAGATCTTTACTAGCATTATATCGGATACCTACATTGTGAGCCAAAGTGATTCCGTTTTTATAGATAGTTCCGTTTTGAAATTCTTTATTTAAATAAGGAGTTCCGGTATAATTTGCTTCTAAATTAACATCTATGGATCTCTTAGAAATATAGTTGTTTATATCCGAATCGTCATAAACAGACTGCGCATATGTGTTAGAAAATAAAGCAAAAAATGCTAGGGTTATGATGGCTAAAAATGAATTCTTTTTCATAGTAATTTTTTTTGATTGGCAAAGGTATTCTATAATGATATAATTTTTGTCACTTTTTTTGTTAAAAAAAACTTAATTAAGCTATATATTTATCATAATCATATAGATGTAATAATCGGCTATTAAAATAGTAACAATAGTTATTTTTAACTTTGTAAATATTCAGAAAAATGTAACATTCGGAAGGTAATCCCTATAAAAGTTTACTTTATTTTAGTAGTTCTAATGCTTCAGATACTTCAGATACAGGAATCTTGCAGGCATTGTTTACGCAAACATAGATAAGGGTTTCGTTATCATTATACCGTAGTTCTAGCAAAGGATTTTTTTTATCTGTCGTACTTCCAGCTATAAGTATATTTGGAAGATAGTTATTGTTAATTTCAGCTACTTTTTCAACAGCGTTCTTACCCACTACAACAACTTCAAAATAATTATTCTGTTCGTTTAATAATAAATTTAACCAATTGGAATAACCACTAGGATAGGAATCGATTTCTGGCAAAACATTATGAAGCATTTTTGAAGCAGTAATTCTATATTTTTCATTATCAAAATGATGAGATAATACCAATAAATTATTTGCCATAATAGAATTGGAAGAAGGAATCACATTGTCTCGGTATTCGAAATTTCGGGTTACCAATTTTTTGTCTTCTTTAGAGGTAAAGTAAAACATGGTTTTTTCGTTGTCAAAAAAGTTGCTAAACGAATAATCTGCTAACTGTTTTGCTTCTTGAATCCATTTATCGTCTAAGGTCACTTCATATAAACCAATAAAAGATTGTATGACAGCGGCATAATCTTCAAGATAGCCATTGATAGAGCTTTTTCCGTCTTTATAAGTATGGTGTAATGATCCGTTAGATTGGAGTTGGGTGTTATTAATAAATTCAGCATTTTTTAGGGCTGCATCCAAATATTCTTTTTTCTGAAATGTTTTATAAGCATCCACGTAGCCGGTAATCATTAGTGCATTCCAAGAGGTTAAAGTCTTATCGTCAAGTCTAGGTTGAGGTCTTTTATTTCTGAATCTCAATAATATACTTTTCCAATCTTTCTTTTTACTTTGAAGTGTTTCAAGTGTTATAGAAAACTGTTTTTGTATTTCGGCATCACTTTTATCTCTAATTAAAACATAATTTTCTTTTTCCCATTTACCAAAATTATTGACGTTATAATAATCGCTAAAGAGCTCAAAATTATCCCCTAATAATTCTTTTAATTCTTCTTTAGTAAAAACATAGTAAGCACCTTCTTCTAGCTCACCACTTTTATTATCACTATCTGCATCTAACGAAGAGTAAAAAGCACCTTCTTTATGGGTCATTTCTCTAGAAACATAATTCAATGTTTCCTCTACTACCTCTTTGTATAATGGGTTTTTAGTAATTGTATAGGCTTTGCTGTATAAGCTTACTAGTTGAGCGTTATCGTATAACATTTTTTCAAAATGAGGAATATGCCATTTTATATCGGTACTATAGCGAGCAAAACCGCCACCTACATGATCGTAAAGACCACCGTAGGCCATTTTGTCTAAAGTTAAAAACACGTGATTTTGAACAGTTTTGTTATGCTCAAAAATTCCGTAACGTAATAAAAATTCAAGGTTATTGGGCATCATGAATTTAGGAGAGCGATTAGTACCTCCAAATTTAGGGTCAAATGTTTTTAGCCAAGAATTAACTACTGCATGTGTTTTGTATTCGTTAAAATTTATTTCATTAGGATTTACAGTAATAAGATTCATACTTTTTATTCCTTCTTCTAATTTATCTGCATAGGCAATTAGTTTTTCTGGATTTTCTTCGTAGAGTTTTTGCATTTTTTCTAGAGAAGAAATCCATTGTTCTTTTCTAAAATAGGTGCCGCCCCAAACGGGTCGTCCATCTGGTAAAGTAATTACATTTAAAGGCCAACCTGCACTTCCGGTCATTAATTGCACCGCATTGATGTATATTTGATCTACATCAGGTCGCTCCTCTCTATCTACTTTAATCGAAATAAAATTTTTGTTCATCACAGCTGCTACGGTAGAATCTTCAAAACTTTCTTTTTCCATCACATGACACCAGTGGCAAGCAGCGTAACCCACACTAATTATCATTAATTTGTTTTCGTCTTTTGCTTGCTGAAGTGAATGATCGTTCCAAGCTCTCCAATTTACAGGATTGTGTGCGTGTTGCAGTAAATAAGGGCTCGTTTCGTTAATAAGCTCGTTGGTATAAAGGTGTTGTTCCAAGGTTTCTTTTTTTGAAGAGTTACAAGAAAATAATAATGGGATAAATAAAAGTAACAGATTTTTTTTCATTATTTCTAATAAGTGTAAAAACAAAAATACGCTTTTTGATTTATCAAAAAGCGTATTTTAAGAAGTACTTGTGTTAAATTAAATTACTTTACTTCAAACGTGATTTTAACATTCACACGAAAATCAGTTACTTCACCATCTTTAACAACAGCACTGTGGTCTTCTACATAAACAGATCTAATATTGTTTACGCTTTTTGCAGCATGTCTCACTGCTTTTTTTGTTGCATCTTCCCAGCTTTTTTCCGAGTTAGATAAAATTTCAATTACTTTTAAAATTGCCATGATTATAAAATTTAATATTTAGAAGCACTAAGTTACAATTTTTAGACTAAAAACAGTCGTGTTTTAATATTATTTTAACCGTTAATAGCATCAACTGTTTCTACCTTTCCTCTCATCATATCCCTTAACATTGTTTCAATACCCTGTTTAAGGGTAATAGTAGAAGATGGGCAGCCACTACAAGCTCCCTGTAAAATTACTTTCACATTTTTTGTGTCACTATTATAGGAATGGAAAGCAATATTACCTCCATCTCCTTCAACAGCAGGTTTTACATATTCATTTAAGATAGAAATGATTTCTTTTTCAATTTCAGAATATTTTACATTTACATTTTCTGAAGTGAGATGATCTTCTTTCTGAAATATTTCGTCTTTAAAAATATTTTTACCACTTTCTATATAACTTCTTATATACTCTCTTAATTCATTGGTGATTTCTTGCCACTCCACACCATCGATTTTTGAAATAGAGATATAATTTGCGCTGATAAAAACTTCTTTTACAAATGGAAAATTAAATAATTCTGAAGCTAAAGGAGCGTAAATAGCATCTTTTTGAGTTTTAAACTCGTAAGTGTCTGATGTAAGCGATTTGTTAGCAACAAATTTCATTGCCGCTGGGTTTGGAGTGCTTTCTGCATAAATAGTAATAGGTACTTTTTTTGTAGAATTTTCTTCTGAAACTGTTTCGGTTTCTACAATAATAGCCTCTCCAGAATTTAAATAATCTGAAATAACTGAAGCCACATCCTCTTGAACATCTGTCCAGTTTACCTTTGTGGTCTCAAAACTATATTTATCTATAGCGATAAAATTTTGAGTTATATAGATGGTTTTTACAAAAGGTAAATGAAATAATTGTTGTGCTAAAGGACTGTTTTTTGCATCGTCAATATTGTTAAATTCATAACTTTTAGATTGAGTTAAAAAACTATTTGTAACAAACTTCACAATATTTTCACTATTTGTTGGTTGTACAGTAATATTATATTTTGACATTTTTCTAATTTTTTTTACAAAATTATGAAAAGAAAACCAATGTATTCAATATATTTGAAAACTTAACCGCTTATGATGAAGAAATTACTATTCCCCCTGATATTGCTTTTTTCGGTAATGGCTCACTCTCAGTTCATTACAATTGACGAGAGCTTGACAGTCCAGCAATTAGTGGAAGATGTATTAATTAATAGCCCTTGTGCAAGCACCTCTAATTATGGTTCGCGTACTGGAACCGACTTTGGGGAAGGAAATGGAATTGGTTATTTTAATGCAAACGGCTCTAACTTTCCTTATGTTGAAGGGGTTATATTAAGTTCGGGTTTTATTAATGAAGCTCCTGGACCAAATAATAACGTGCAAGTAAATGGATCTGTAAATTGGCCTGGAGATATTGATTTGGAAACAGCAACAGGAAATTTCGGAGAAACAGGTAATGCTTCTTTTATTCAATTTGAATTTGTTCCTTTAATTAGTAACATAAGTTTTAACTTTATCTTTGCTTCTGAAGAATATAATCAAGGTTTTGAGTGTCAATTCTCTGATGCCTTTGCATTTATTCTTATCGATTTAACTACTGGAGTAACACAAAATTTAGCAGTTTTACCAGGTACAGCTATACCTATTGAAGCAACGAATATTCATCCAGATGTTCCTGGAGGATGTCCCGCCATAAACGAACAATATTTTGATAGGTATAATGAGCTTCCTTTTAATGACCCTAATTTAGCTGCTATTAATTTTAATGGGCAAATTAAAAGTTTAATTGCAGAAGGTACTGTTGTTCCAGGAAATCCTTATACTATTAAATTAGTTATTGCCGATGATGGAGATACCGTTTGGGATTCAGCAGTTTTCTTAGAAGCAGGCTCTTTTAATATTGGAGTGGATTTAGGGGATGACCTTACCATTGCAGATGGTACTGCTCCTTGTGAAGGATTGTCATTAGAAATTGGGGTTGCTCCAGATATTACAGGGCAAACAACTTATTTATGGTATGTTTGGGATCCTGTAGCTTTGGTTTTTGATTTAATTCCTGGAGAAACCTCTAATACCATAATTATTACTCAGTCTGGAACTTATCAAATTGAAACTATTTTTTCTGGAGGTTGTTCTGCAACAGACGATGTTGTAATCGAATTTGCACCACAACCAGTCGCTGGTATCCCAGACGACATAATCACTTGTGATGAAGTTCCTAACGACGGTCTCGCCTTATTTGATTTAACAATTCGTGATGTACAGATTATTAATAGTCAACCCAATACAGTATTGACTTATCATGTATCTTTAGCAGATGCAGAGTCAGGAACATTGCCTATTACTCCACCAAATGCATATACCAATACAATTCCTGGTTATCAAATTATTTTTGCTAGATTAGAAGAGGCTCAGTTTGGCTGTTTCGACATAGTAGAGTTAGTATTACAAGTAGATCAAGCTCCCTCGATCACAGATCCTATCACGGATTATTTTATCTGCGACAACGATCAGGACAATACGGAAGTATTTGATTTAACAAGCAAAGATGCAGAGATATTAAACACCTTAATTAATGTCACTTTAAGCTATCACAACACTCAAGCAG
>JAKITG010000176.1 GCA_021648195.1 Flavobacteriaceae bacterium
TAATATCGCCATAGCCAACGGTTGTAAAAGTAACAATACTAAAATATAACAAGTCGAAAAAGCGATATTTTGATGGTTGCCCATTTTCAATACCAGAAAAAGCATTTGTATAAATTTCCGATACACAAAAATAATCGATTGCAAATGAGGTTATAATTAGGGTAATTATAGCACCTAATAAAAACAACATATGTTTAAATGAATGGTTGTTTTCTATAAGTATATCTAATTTTTTAAATGTATGTGATACTAAAAAATAGATTTTTGTTATCGAAAAAATCACTAATGCACCTGCCCATAAATTTGGATATTCAAAATGACCCCAAATATTCATTATTAAAAAAAATAGCGAAAGTAATACAACCAAAAAAATAAGTTCCTTAATAAGGTTTAGTAGTAATTTAATTCTATATAAAATATTATTTTGCATATTTTACTATTAAAATCTTAATGATAACCCTCCTCCTGCTCCAAAACGATTGTCATAACTTGCCGTTAAAGAAAAATTTCTTGATAACATATATTCTGCACCAGCACTCCAAACAGTTTCTGACAGATAGTCTTTGTTTGTTGGTAAATTGTTTACAATACCTAAATCTAATTGATATTCGTAATATCCAAATACCGAAAACTTTGGAAACAACATGATGCTTCTACCCAAAGAAAATCGTGGTCGTAATTCACTATCAATCCGAGCATCAAGGCTAAACATATAAGGTGTAAAATATCGAATACCTGCAACTGCAATTGTATTAAACTCGTTTAATGAATCTGGAATTTCATTTTCTATATTAACACCTCCAAAAACACGTAAATAATCGTGCAAATAGTATTCGTAAGTAACTTCTGCTTCTAAATTTTCGTTCCAACCATATTCAAATGAAACATTAAATTGGTTTCTGATATTGGAAGTTGTTACATTTATTGCTGTCATATTTGATGCAACATCAAGCAATCCCCAAGAATAATAAAGGTCTGTTTCGGCAACAATAGAAGTAAGCGGATATTTATCCATTCTTTTATCTCTTGGTGTATCATAACTAAAAACACGCGCCATTCCACCCATCATGTGGTACAAAATATGACAGTGAAAAAACCAATCTCCATATTCGTTGCCATAAAATTCAATAGTAACTTGTTCCATTGGAGGTATATTTACTGTATGTTTTAATGGGGAATAATCACCATTTTTATTGATCACTCTAAAAAAGTGTCCATGTAAGTGCATTGGATGATGCATCATGGTTAAATTGTTGAGTGTAATACGTGTAACTTGATTGCCTTTAATTTTTATATTATCGGTTTCGGAAAGTGGTACACCATTCATACTCCAAATATAGCGTTGCATATTTCCTGTAAGGTTTAACAAAATTTCTTTTACAGGAATGTCTTTACTAAAATTGGTTTTTTTAGGTGATTTTAAGTAATCGTAATTGTATTGCATTCCTTCTTTATTCAAAGATGAATCCATTTTATCATCTTTTTTATTCATAGTATCCTTCATATTCATTTTTGAAGGGTTCTTCATTGTATTCATGGTTGAATCTTTTGGCATTTCCATCTTCATATCATCTTTTTTATTCATTTCCATTTTATTAGAACCACTCATATCCATACTTTTCCTATCACTATTCATTTGCATACCATATTCTTTTTTCATTTCGTAGCGTTCATCTTTTTTAGGTTTAAATTTTAAAGCATGTGCACCCATTTTCATATCCATTTTTGCCATTTTTTTCATCATACCAATTTTATCTGGTCTTGGGATGCTTGGTGCTTTTAAGACTTCTCCTTTTCCTAAAAAAGCCGATGCTGTACCAGAACCATCTTGGGCTGTAACCTTAAATTCTATTTCCCCATATTCTGGAATGGTTACTATAAAATCGTAAGCTTCAGCAATGGCAATAAATATCTTGTCCTTTTTTACAGGAACTACATCTAATCCATCAGCCGACACTAACATTGGATTTCCACCTCCAAATGTTATCCAAAATTGTGTAGATGCTCCGCCATCAATAATACGTAAACGCACTTTTTCACCTGCTTTAAATTCAGGATATTTAATAGATTGTTCTCCATTAATTAAAAAGGCAGGATAATAAATATCGGCAATATCAGCACCATTCATACGCTGTTTCCAAAAGTTGAGTTGCGCACCAAAAGCACCTCTTTTAATAACTTGGTTTAGTGGTGTAGATGTTCCTTTACGGTAATTATACCATTCATTGCCACGCTTTAAATTTCGTAACACACTCATTGGTTTTTCATCTGTCCAATCAGATAACATCAAAACCAATTCTTTATCATATTCAAACGTTTCTTTTTTAGGATGAATTATAAACGAACCAAAAACACCTACTTGTTCTTGTAGCATAGTATGACCATGATACCAATACGTGCCAGATTGTTTCATAGCAAATTCATATTTTAAGGTATGTCCAGGTTCTATTGGTGGTGTATTTAAATACGGGACACCATCATAAAAATTTGGCAGTAAAAGTCCATGCCAATGGATAGAAGTTTCTACATTCATTTCATTTCTTACATAAATAACTGCGTATTCTCCTTCTGTAAATTCTAATGTTGGACCAGGAATTGAACTATTAATCGTCATTCCCAATACTTCCTTTCCTGTTATATTTACCTTTTCTTGTCTAAGAGTTAGTCTGTATTCTTTTACAGGAAGATTATCGACATTGCCTTCAACAGATTTTTCTGTTTGGGCATTTACGCTCACACAAATAAAAACAAGAAAGTGTATTGTTATTAATACTTTTTTCATTTTAGGCTCTATTGAAGTTTAATAAACTTCGATTTGTTTTATATTTTTTTTTCTATTTTTTCCATTATATGATGACTCTCTCCATACATACATAATGCGTTACATTCTTTATCTAACACAGAAGTAAGAATATATAATATTTCTAAATTACTATTTTTAACCGAAGGTCTGTTTAATTGTAGTTTCACATCCTTTTCCCTTTTGTCGGGAATAATAATATATAGCTTTGATTGATGGGAAGGTAGGGAAAAAGATAAATCCGTCAATCGCAAAATACCTGAATAAATAGAAGTGCTTTTTTCTACTTCAAATGCACAAACAATGCGATTTGTATCTTTTATAAACCATACAACATCAATCAATTCTATTGTTTTAAAAGTTTCTTTAGGAATATCAAGCATTGGAAATTTTTGAAGGCTCATAAACGAAAACTTATTTCCGTCAAAGGTTTTTGAGCGATCATTAGATGCAGCAATTACATCGTAACCTAAAGCATTTCCTATAGTAAGTAAATGATATTGCATTTGATTATGCAATTGTTCTTCTTTATCTTCATCAACTACTTTTTGATGTCTTTTTTGCAATTGTTTTTCAATTTTTTCTATTTCCTTTTCTGTAAGTTCATTTTTATTTCCTGTTAGAATGTTTTTCATTCCTATTTCAAAAAGAAACCCCCCAAATGCTCCCAAGTCTTTTGAAAAATGATTTTTAAATTCCTTATTACGTTGAATAATAACTTCGCGCATTTTTAGATAATCATTCCAAGAGCCTTGTTTGATCTGTTCATTAAATAACGTATTAAAACCTCTTACAATTGCTGTATTACAGGGTGGAAAAATGGTAGGGTGCAGAAAGTATAAAATATTTGCTACTGCTGGCCCAAGACCTTTA
>JAKITG010000177.1 GCA_021648195.1 Flavobacteriaceae bacterium
GAAAGCACAGAGGTTTTTTAGTGAAAGAATTGTAACCCAATTTTGAGCTAAACAAATTTCGAGCATTTTCAATTATAGCAAGCAGTTTGGCTTTGGAATAGAATATCCGTGAATAATGCGGGTTAATCTACTTCTTAGGTCAAACTCAGGTTTATACTTTAATACAACAACCCAAATAAATATAGAGGAATAATATTAAGGCTTCCAACTTCCATATCATCTCTTACAATAAAACTATTTTTTATACCTTTTATTTGTTTACTAGATTTCCCTTTACCTCCAATTTCAAAGGTATATTTTCTGTCAATAATAAAATCTCCTTTTTCAGTCAAATGAATTTCATGTAAATGTTTCATTTGGTTGGCAAAAAAAGTTTCTCACAATGTGCCTTCATTTACATTTTATTTACCTAAAGCAAAAACTAAATTGGTATTGTTTAAATATAGTTTTTGAGGTTTTGTTAAAGCTCCAACTTCTTTTGTGGGTTGATATAATTCCATAATTAAGTCTGCTCTATTTAAAATTTTTATTGCATTTAATAAAAAACTTCTATTCATACCTAAGCGTTCGCTCAACTTTGTAATGTTGGGTGTAAATGGAACACTTTGAGCAATAGCAACCAATAGTTTTCTTATTTTATAACTATTTTCATAAGTCATATTCTCTGTTGCATTTAAATCAACTTCTAAAATTAGATTGTTTGTTTGTTTGTATTAATTTTTGGTTATAACTCTCTTTATTTTCCATAAAATAAGGATAAGCTCCGTAGTTTATATAGTTTTTAAACGCTTTTATTGGCAACTCTAATTTCTTTATGGTTTTTTAATAAATTTTCTAAACTAACTAATAGGAAGTCTGCGAGCTTTATCAAAAGAGATAAATTCCCGAAAGGACAATTCTTTTAAGTGATAGGTAACTACTCTTCTACTTAAATCAGATTCGCCTTTATAAATTTCAAGCATTGAAGATGAGGTAAATACTGTTTTCAGTTTTGGAAACTGGTCGTAAATTAGTTTTAATTCTCTAGACCATTGTGGGTATTTATGCACTTCATCTAAAAACAAATGTGTACCACCTTGCAATACAAATTCTTTGGCTAATGAAATTAAAGTATTATCCAAAAAATATAAATTATCTAAAGAAGTATATAAAGGTTCTGCATCTTTGGGCAACTTAAACTTTATATACTGAAGTAGTAAAGTAGTTTTTCCAGAACCTCTAGCACCTTTAATTCCAATCAGCTGATTAGACCAATCTATTTCCGACAATAAATAACGTTCTCTTTTAGATAGATTTTCTAAAAATTGTTCTTGAAGTATAAATAATTCTTCCATAATTGTTATTTTAAATAACAATTAATTTATTATTGATAAGTAAATAATACTCATTTTACTGCCTATTTCAACTAAAAACTGTCAACTATTTTCCACTAACCACCACCACAAACTCTCCTTTTGGTGCTTTATGTTCAAAATGAGCTAAGACCTCGTTAACTGTGCCACGTACCGTTTCTTCATATAATTTTGTTAATTCTCTAGAAATAGAAACTTGTCTATCTTCCCCAAAATATTCTGCAAATTGGTTTAGAGTTTTCAATAATTTATGTGGAGATTCATAAAAAATTAGAGTTCTTTCTTCTTCAGCAAGTAATTTTAATCGTGTTTGTCGCCCCTTTTTAACTGGTAAAAAACCTTCAAATACAAATTTATCATTTGGCAATCCACTATTGACTAAGGCAGGTACAAAAGCAGTTGCACCAGGCAAACATTCTATATCAATCTTATTTTGAATACAAGCTCTAGTGAGTAAAAATCCAGGATCAGAAATTGCAGGTGTACCAGCATCAGAAATTAAGGCAATCGTTTCACCAGATTTTAAGCGCTCCACAATTTTATTTACCATTTTATGCTCATTATGCATATGATGGCTTTGCATTTGAGTCATAATTTCAAAATGTTTTAATAACTTTCCTGAAGTACGTGTGTCTTCGGCTAAGATTAAATCTACCTCTTGAAGTATTTTGACCGCTCGAAAGGTCATATCTTCTAAATTCCCAATAGGTGTCGGAACGATATATAGTTTGCTCATGTTGGCAAAGGTATCAAAAAGGAAATATATGTAGAATTATACACTTTAAGACCGTTGCAATATTGAGTAAAATTAAGATTTAAAGCTTTTTTACTTCGAATTACTTCCTTCTCTAAAAAATTTAAGTCCTCATAAACAAAGGTTTACTACGGGTTAAATTTTTATCGAGCGTCGTACTTCTTTGTCAAAAGAGCTTTTGAAACGGTCTTACCTTCATCTTTATAGCAAATAATATTTCCAATACTCACAATATTTTTTTTACCTGAAGATAGGTAATCGAAGACTAGAGAAGTGTAAATTATTACCTATCTGCTATGTCAAAATAGTTTAGTTCTAAAAAAATTAATATAAGAATTGTAGAGTTTTAATTACTTTAGCAAATCAAACAACTAATTTTACCAATATTATGATTAAAAAAATTTCACTCATTACTTTAGTTTCTCTATTATTTATATCCTGCTGGAAAAATAAAAGTCCAGAAGATTTAATTCGTTTAAAAGAAAAGTTTAAATCTCAAGTAAGCACTTTTGAAAAGAAAAAAGAAAATGCCAATAAAAATGTAAATAAGGGATTGGAATCTTTAAATGCATTAAAATCTGCCTTGGAGGATACTAAAAATGAAGATAAAGAATTTGCAAAAGTCTATGGCGATTGGGAAAAAGTAAATAAACGAGTAGAAAAATTAAACAAAGAATATGAAGATTTAAAAACAAAAGCTTCTAATCTTTTTACTGCTATGAAAACCCAAACCAATAGTTTGAGTGATGAAACAAGTAAAAAAACATTGTTAAATGCTATTGATAAAGCCCGTAAAAAGTACGATGGTACTTTAGAAAATACAGCCAAAGCGATAGGAAAATTGCGCTTATTACATGGAGATGCTGTAGAAGTTGTAAAAGCTCTAGAAGTAGCTGCGGCATTGAATTCTTTTGATAATATTAACGATCAATTGAAAGGTATAGAATCTCGTGTAGAAGGTATTATGCAAGAACTAAACGTGGCTGTTGTTGAAAGTAAAAAACTGTACGAAAAAAAGATTACGGAATTAGGAGAGTAAGACAACTATATAAAATCATCACTAGCTGATGAAAATTATAATGAAATAATATCTGCTCAGCCGATAGTAAAAATTAGAACAAATGGGATAAAAAAATAGAGAATAAACACCAATATTTCCCTCTTTAGAGAGGTTTGAGATGTATTTTGTAAAAAAATCATCTATTCTCTATTTTTTTTAAAACGGCTGAATAGATATATAAAGTATTTAAAAATATTCATATTCTATCTTTTGATAATTTAACCAGTCTAAATTATGATAGTATTGTAAAATACGATTAAGAAATAGTTTATTAAATAGTGTTATTTCATCAAAAAACATTCATGTAAATTTGTTGTACACACATAGGTAACCTCATATTATATTCACTAAATTTGCACCTTAATTTTATAGAAAATGTACAGAAGTCATACAAACGGAGAGTTAAGGTTAGAACACATAAATAAGAAAATAACCTTATCGGGATGGGTACAAAAAGTACGCAATAAAGGGTTTATGATTTGGG
>JAKITG010000178.1 GCA_021648195.1 Flavobacteriaceae bacterium
TGTTGATATTTCTAATTCGTCACAATATGGAAAAATTGATAAAAATCCAATACCAAATTGACCTATACGATTTCTAGAATATTTTCTAGTAAGTTCTTTTTTAGATTTATTTCCAGCAATTGTTAGGTATTTTTGAAATTCAGAATATGTCATACCATTACCATCATCAATAACTTCAATTTGCTGGTAGTCATCTGAAATTTTAATTCTAACAGAAAGAGAATCTGCATCATATGCGTTACTTACTAATTCCCTTATTGCACTTGAAAAACTTCTTTGATAGGTAGATTTACTAAGTAACCTTACGATTTTAGTATCAACTTCTAAATGTGTAGTTATAGTCTTAATCATTTACCTATTATTAAAACCTCTCTATTATATTGAGCATTACCATTTTGTTTATTTAAGGCGTAGATATAGTGTTTTTCTTTTATTTCAACATTTCCTTTATATCTCTCCATCAAACCTTTAATATCATCTACAGACGGAATCCCTCCAACTTTATACGAAAAAACTATAATACTATTTTGAAATGTTCTGAATAGTAAATCTAATGAATTATAAATATTTTCTTTATTAAATGGATTAATTTCTTCACTTTTTTTGAAACGAAAATTTTTGGTTTTATAATCAATTCTTTCATTCCAATTTTCATAATCTGTAATTCCTTCAAGGAAATGGTAACATCTTAAATAATCACTAGTTTCATTTGTTCCATTTTCAGTAATATATGGAACATCAAAGTAAACTAAGTCGTAGTTTACATTATCCACATTAAAAATTGACTCATTAATTGAAATACAATTAGTTTCTGAATCAAATATTGCCTCATTAACTTCTTTTATGAAAAGTCTAAATTCAGAAGAAAACTCTTTTTCCCAAGTTGTTTTATTTCCAAAATTTCTTTCTACATCATTAGTCCTTATATATAAGTTTTTTCTATGAAATAAATTAAAAGGTCTTTTTCTTAAACTTGATTGAAATAATGCATAAAAACACATTGCTCTTTTAATATCTGTTTCATTTTCAGTATTCCCTTCTAATAAATTTATTTTTGAAATAATATTATCAAGCCATTCATTTTCATCTTCTGTATAATAAAAATCCTTAAAAGTATCCTTAATAAAACTTAATCCATTATCAACTTCATCAAAATTTAAAACAAATTCAATGTCTGTATCACTTACTCTAATATTTTGGTTTTCTATAAGAGCTTTTCCTATCAGGTGATTAAATTTCAATACATCATTATATGCTACACTTTTACCCATTTTTTTGAGAAGATAGCTTACTGAACCTGTTCCGCCACAAGCATCAAGAACTGTTTCAAATTCAAGTTCTCTGAAATTTTCATATAACCAAGGCAAAATTTTACGTTTACTGCCTTGATATCTAGTTGAAGGAAAATTAATGGTTTTGGTAAAATTTGGCATTAAATTTAATTGTGTATTATTGTTAACAAGTTCAAATATACCTTAAATAAATATAAACTCTATTTTGATATTTTTCCATTTAAGTTTTATAAAAGTAACGCACCTAAATTTAGTTTGTAAACAAAGTTTAATAGCACTTCTTTGAAAATTTGTTATAACTTATTTTGTGCTCTAACTTTAATTTTTTCTAAAGGCTCAATTATGTTCTTTTTGTTAATTTTACTTTGCTCTTCTGATAAACCTTGATAAGTATAATTTTTTAAAAATGTAATATTTTCATTTATTACAGTTATAATATTTTTTAGTTCAGAGTTTTTGAATTCATTTTTTTCACTATTAGAGAGTTTACCAATAATATCAACTATTGGATCAGTTGAATAAAAATTCCCTTCTCTACCTCTATACTGTCTTATAGCTTCTAGTAGTGTTTTGGTTTCATTGCTATTAAATGTCATTCTTATTTACTGTTTATATTAATAAATTGCTTAACTATTATATCAAAGATAATATTTTTCCATTCACACACATTATACTTCACTCCTATGCTTCGACTACGCTCAGCACAAGCTTGTCGTATAAAAAGTGTTTACCTCACTACTTCTATTTAATAAATAGGTACTCGTGAATGCTTCGCATTTCATTAACATTGTAGAGAAGCTTTTTAGAAGAAAAAAATAAGAAAATAAAGTAGTTTAAACTTCGCTTTTACCAAATCGACAAAGGAGATTCGCGAACACTTCTAAAACAATAATAACATGGTGAGCAAATCGAGTTTGTGAGATTCATGAGCTCAAAAACTTAAAATAGTAATGAAGCGAATAAAGCAAAGTTACATAACGCAGTACATTATGATACAGATTGTAATTCATAATTAGCATTATATAAAATTGCTTCATACCCACTATTATTTGGTTTAAATTCTATTTTGAAAATCTACAATCTAAATAAAACTTTTATTGCATACAATTCTCAATTTCTAGATCTTCTCTTGTAGGATTAAATGCATTCTCCGAAATATCAAAATAAGGAACGTTGTTAGATGCAACTCCATTATTTAAACCTCCTTCGGTTTGAATTAAATTAGTCAATCCACATAAATCTGTTAGGCTGTTATTATTCGTAATAGAAAGAAACGCTCCAATATGGTTAAGAGTGCTTAAACCATCTAAATTAGTAATTGCGTCGTTGTCGTAAATTGCTAAACTGCCTGAAACATTAGAAATATGGCGTAGCCCATTTATGTTGGTTAATGCTGGGTTATCTGTAATCCATAATAGACCATTAACCTCGGTAAGACCTGAAAGTCCCTCAATATTTGATAATGCATTGTTCCATCGAATTTCTACACTGTTTTGTACTGTTAATAAATTTCTTAGTGCATTGATAGAGGTTAACTTGCTATTCCTATAAATCATAATATTTCCTGAATCAATACTCAGACCTTCAGATGCTATCGTTTCAAGGATTTCAAGCCCATCAAGCGTAAGCAATTCATCATTATTTTCAATTTTTAAGTAATCTAATCTGAAACTTGTTACATTTCTTAATCCTTCTATATCAACAAGAGATTCATTCATCACAATAGAAATGTAGCCTTTAATTTGGGTAACATTTAATAAGCCATCAAGGTTTGCTAATTTACGGTTTGCCCATAAATGTATACCTCCAATTGATTCAAGACCATTGAGACCATTTAGATTTTCTAAATTATCCATTATTGAAATGTTTAGTGTAGCACCTAAATCGGTAAGGTTATGGAGTCCGTTAAGCGATTCTATCCTAGAATTACCACCAATTAATAAATTACCTCCGATGCGTTCCAGATTTCTTAAACCTTGAATAGAAGTTAGATTTCTATTTTCACTTATATAAAGATTCCCATCTATCTCTGTAATACTGCTTAAGGCATTAAGATCAGTAATGTTATCAGAACCTCTATCAGAACAATAGCCTATAAATAAACTCCCATTAATATGGGTTTTTCTGCTGTCCCAATTATCAACTTGTTCCTGAGGAAATTCGCACAGCCATCTTCACCAATAAGCCACCATATGACAATATTGATGCCATATTTATCAGTCACGCACACGGTGATCATTTTGCTGCTGATGACATGTTAAAATACCTCAAAGCCAACCCTAAATCAAAACTCATTGCTCCAGAGCAAGCCGTGCAAAGAATCAGCGTACTAGATGGCAGCAAATCGGTAA
>JAKITG010000179.1 GCA_021648195.1 Flavobacteriaceae bacterium
TTTTTGGTTTTAGGATCAATGATTGCCAACTTTATATTTTCTCCCGTTCAAAACGATTTAATTATTATTAAAAATGGAATTGGCAAATTATTAAAAAGGTAACTTACGCTCGTAATTAAATTCTTGGTGATTTTTGCTATGGTATTAATCTAGTATCTAATTTTAACACTAAATGCCGAGATAGGACACATATTAGATGAAATTATCGATCTTCAATAGTTTATTATTTAGAAGTATAATATTCCTGCTATTATTAGCACCGTCAGTTTTATTTTTTGATTATGCTTTGTTTTCTGTTACAGAGCCTGAAACGGTGTCAAAATACAGGCTTTGGTCAGCAAATATTACAATATTTGATCCCTTACTCCTACTCTTGTTTTCTCTAACTACAGTCAGAGACTACTTCTCTAAAAATGAATACTTTATACTGAAGCATAGCCCGATTTTCTTCTTGTTAACAAGTTCTATCTTCGGCTATGGCTTGATGTTTTATAATGGGTTTAGCCTTTCGACTTACTTTGATTCTTTGATTGTCTTATTTAGAATTATTGCAATCTACTATATAGCATTTGACGTTTTAAACTCGAAAATAGAAATTTCAAAAACAATTAGTGTGCTCTTTTATTCTGCATTCATATTGGCTGGAGTCTCTTTAATGGCATATTACTTTTTAGACTATACATCAACTAGTGAAGGGCGTCTTAATACATTGGGCATGGGTGTAAATATAACAGCTGAATTTTTCACCATCATTTTTATTTACGCATTTGCTTCAAAATATAAAAGATACTACTTAGAGATAGTTCTCATCATCATTTCGATTTGGTTGCTTTTTCTCACTGGCTCAAAAAGAGCAGTTGGTCTCATAGCGGTGCTTTACATTTTGATGAAAATGCGCAATTATAAGAATAACCAGAAACTCGTCTTTCTTTTTTCACTTACCATCGCCACTGCTTTTATACTTATCTTTTACCAACCGTTGATAGTTGTTCTTCACGAAGTTTCTGATAACAGAATTGTAAATGCACTACATGAAATATTAGTTGAAACTGAATACGGCAATTTTATTGACAAACTCAAAAACATCTTTAGTACTGATGCTGTGTTCACGAAAAAAGATAATAGATTCTACATGTACAATATGACCTACAAATTACTTTTGAAATACCCGTGGGGATTAGGCAATAGTAATTGGTTAATTCAGTCAGAGCTATACAGAATTTCCGGAGTCGCATCACATACTCATAATTTTATAATACAATGGTATTTAAGGTATGGAGTTTTCATTGTGGTATTAATTTATCCAATGTTAAGATTTATAAAAGGATTGAAATATAAAACTACTGCAAGCCTAGTTCTTACAGTATTCCTAATTAATAATACTTTCGGGTATGGCTTATGGAATATGAAGTATTTAGTCTTGATGGTAATTTTCTATGTTATTAATGAAAAGGAGATTATTATTAGGAAAAGATATCTGCACGAAATAGATTGATTCGTGCAAATTAATTACCAGCCCATTAAATATGTACTTAATCACTACTGAAACATGTAAAGATTTTCAAATGATTATTCACTAATCACAAAAACCAAAATTATTTTAATTGATCTCTGAACAAATTTAGTTAACAACAGAATAATTGCATATCCTGTAATTATCAATAAAAAAATAAAACATGCACTCGAAAACAATGCAGATTTAAATCGAATTTTGTCAATTAATTTATCTATATCTTCCCTTCCTATGATATATGGATCTGTAGTAGTTGGAATTATCTGCAAATATTTATCTGCCATTGAAAATTTAACATTAATTGGGCGATAATCAGATATAATTTGTTCAGAATTCCATTCATATTTATTCATATAACCGCTGATTGAAATATTTTTTATAGTGCGAACCTTTCGGTTTTCTCCAAAATCAATTCTAATCCTTGAAAAATTCGCACTATCCGGAATTGTGAATTCAATTAGGCTCAATTCCGAATTAATTTGATGAGTTTTTCCTCTTATCATTTGTGATCCAGAATATGAGGAAGAGGAATTCTTGTAAAATAGCTGGAAATAATTATCGGATGTCTTACACATTAAAATTTGAATTGATAACTTTGTTTTGCTCTTTGGCATAATAAAAAAGACCAAAGTTGCAATTACAATCAAAAGAATCCATTTGATTTTGTTTAGAGTGAGCATAAAACAATTCAATTTTAGTTATATTATTGGCAAATATTCACTAATTAGATGTTAAAAAAGAAATCACAATGATTCAAATATCTCTGGTCATACTTAATTATAACAGTTTTGATTTTGTCCTAGAACTAATTGGCAAAATTGAAAAAAGACGCAAAAACGGGTTAATTCTGAACTTTATTATTGTAGATAACAATTCAAACCATAGTGGGTTGAAGGAAAACTTAATTGAGGCTCTTGGTAAAAATGATATCTACATTCAGAACAAGAAGAATGTTGGTTATGCAAAAGGGAATAATATTGGTTTGCGAAAAGCCAAAGAGATTGGATCAGAATATGCAGTAATTCTTAACCCTGATATTGCTATTGAAAATGAAAATATTATTTTCAGTTTGTATGAAAGAGCTAGGAGCCGTGAAAATTTCTTTATGAATGGCCCAATTATTTCAGGGGTATCACCATATATTTCGAGACCCAATTGGGCTAATTTCCTGTTTCCATTTACGTATAAAATTAAAAACAAAAGACTTTTTAATAGTTTAAAAACAAATATCATAGATGTGTATCGTCTTTATGGATGCTTTCTTTTTATTTCTCTCGAAGTCTTTAGCAAGATAGGGTTATTTGATGAAAAGACCTTTTTGTATGGAGAAGAAGAGATTATAGCTGAGAAAATTTTCAAGAGCAATTATAAAATGTTTATCTGCACAGATATTATAGTTCAACACAGAGCCTCCTCTTCAGTAAACAAGTTTTTTAAGTTTAAGAAATATTTTTTTATGTTTGAAAGTTGGCTCATCTATCTTCAGGAATATAGACAATATTCAAAACCTACTTCTTACATTTTTTCAGCTAATATGGCATTATACCGGTTTCTGGTTGATCGCATTAAGATTATACTGTCGAGATGACGAAAAGGATTGCAATAGTCTGTAACAGTGTGAATGAAGATTTATCCACTTATTTTCTTAGAAGCACAGAGGCAATACAAAGAATTGGACTCGAAAACCGGGTCGTCTTTTTAAGGAATGCAAATATTGCTATTGATTCAAGTCTCACTAATTACACTTCAAGTTTCATGAAAAGGAGCTTTGTTGATCCAAGGTTTATTCTAGATTTATTGATACTCCCACTGGTTTTATATCATTTGATTAGACGAGAGGTAAAAGAGGTGCATTTTACAACTGCACATATTTCAAATGTTCCTCTTGCATTTTTATTAAAGATCTTTAATATCAAGATAATTAGCACAATTCATGATTTAGTTCCACATCCAGGCTCGAAGAGTAGATTTATTCGGTTTTACAATTACCTTTTTATACGTTTTCTTTCCTACAAGGTTATTTCTTTTAGCCAAACAGAAATTAACAAGCTTAATATTAGTAAAATAGTTTTCATGCCTCTTT
>JAKITG010000180.1 GCA_021648195.1 Flavobacteriaceae bacterium
TTAAATATAAAGCCTATTGCAATTGAAGACTTATTAGAAAGGGATCCTATTCAAATCAACAATGAATTAATAAAACAAGATTTAGAAAATAAAACCATTCTGGTTACAGGTGGCGCTGGATCTATTGGTAGTGAAATTGTAAGTCAGTTGTCATGTGTTAAACCTAAATTATTGGTGATTTTAGATCAAGCAGAATCTGCATTGCACGAATTGGAATTGGTATTAAAAGAAAAGAAACCCAACTTGAATTTTGTAATTGAGTTGGCTGATATTAGTAATGTTTTTAGATTAGAGAATGTTTTTGCAAAGCATAATATTGATTTTATTTATCATGCTGCTGCTTACAAGCACGTTCCTATGATTGAAAAAAATCCTCGGGAAGCAGTATTGGTAAATATTTTAGGAACTATTAATCTTTCCAATCTATCTTTAAAATATGGCATTGACAAATTTGTAATGATTTCTACAGATAAAGCGGTAAACCCTACCAATGTAATGGGAGCTTCAAAACGAGCTGCCGAGATGTATGTGCAGTCATTTTTTAATGAATATGCAGAAGGAACAAAGTTTATAACTACTAGGTTTGGAAACGTATTGGGATCCAATGGTTCTGTAATTCCGCATTTCAGAAATCAAATAGCAAAAGGAGGACCAGTAACGGTTACACACAAAGATATTATTCGTTATTTTATGACTATTCCAGAAGCCTGTCAATTAGTGTTACAAGCTGGGACTATGGGGCAGGGAGGTGAAATATTTGTTTTTGATATGGGGAAACAAGTCCGTATTTTAGACCTTGCCGAAAAAATGATACGCCTTTCAGGTTTTGAGCCTTATAAAGACATTGATATTCAAATAACGGGACTACGACCTGGAGAAAAATTGTATGAAGAACTACTAAATGATACTTCAAAATCATTGCCTACACATCATAAAAAAATTATGATATCTAAAGTTCCTTTAGTTGAGTTTGATGATTTAAAGTATAAAATGGATAATATTATTATTTCTGCCAATAAAGATTCTGATAAAGAAATTGTGATGCTGCTTAAAAATATTGTCCCCGAATTTAAAAGCAAAAATTCAGTTTTTGAAGAATTAGATATACAGATAAAGCTACCTTAATTATAATGTGATAATGCTTTATACTTTGTAGTAAGATGTTATATTTGCAAATATCTAATTACCATTAAATGAAAAAAATAGTACTACTATTATCCATATCTTTTTTGATTTTCTCTTGTGCTTCTAAAAAGGACATTTTATATTTTCAAGATTCCGAAGCTTTGAATCAAGCTACCATGAGTCAAAGTTTTGATCCTATAATAGAATCTAATGATATCCTTCACATTACGGTTTCATCTATCAATGAGGTAGTCTTAAAACCTTTTTTAAAGAATGAACAATCTCAACAAAATAATAATCAAAATCCTGGTTTAGATGGATATTTTGTAAATGTTAATGGTACGATTGGTTTTCCTGTTTTAGGAGAAATAAAAGTAGCAGGATTTACTAGAAATCAAGTAGAAAATATTTTAAAAGAAAAAATATCGGTCTATGTTAAAGACGTAGTAGTAGATGTTCGAATTATGAATTTTGAAATAACCATAATGGGTGAAGTCGCTGCTCCTGGGGTTTACCTTATTAAAGACGAAAGAGTTAGTTTGCCAGAAGCATTAGCATTGGCAGGAGATCTAACCACTGATGGAAAAAGAAGTTCTGTAACTATTATAAGACAAGAGAATGGCATCCGAAAAGTAAGTGTCATTGATATTACAAAATCTGATTTTTTTAATACTGAATTTTTCTATTTAAAACAAAACGATTTGGTGTATGTAGAACCTTCTACAAAAGGAGTCAAAAAATCTGGTTTTATACCTGATATTCCCGCTTTACTTTCTTTATTTACAGTAATATTAAGTACTGTAATTCTTCTAACAAAATAATTTTTTACAGAATGAATCAAACCATAGATAACTCTGAAAGAAAAGAAATTACCCTAAACGAAATTATTAGCGACTATACACGATATTGGTATTTATTTGTGGTTGGAGTTATAATAGCTATAATAGTAGCACTCATTATGTTACGATATGCTACACCTGTTTACGAAACTCAAACAACGATTATTGTTAAAGACGAACGAAGCGGAGGTGGAGCAGTAGAATTAGCTGCATTTTCTGAACTTCCTTTCTTTGCAAATTCGTTTTCTAGTAAAAAAATGGAAAGTGAAATAGTGATTATTAAGTCTAGAAATATTATTTCTAAAACAATTGAAGCACTTAAATTAAATGTCGTTTATAATATTGAAGGAACTATTAAAAGAACTGAATTATACAGTTATAAACCTATTAACCTAAAAGTATTAAATCCAAAAAGTGATTATAAAATTGCCATTCCAGAAATCGTAATAACAATACTTGATGCAACAAAATTCAAATTAAACTTCAAAGAAGAATCAGATTCAAAAATCTATAATTTTGGAGATGTATTAACATTTCCTTTTGGCGAAATTGTGGTAGTACCTAATTTTGAAAATGAAGAAAAGTATGCTGTTTACATAAACAAGCCTATTTACGTTAAATATTATCCTTTAGATAAAGTAGCAAGATTATATCAAGGTAAAATTGAAACCCTTCACGATGGCAAAAATGGGGACGTATTACGACTAAAACTAAAGTCAACCTTACCCGAAAAGGCAGAAAATTTCCTTGACGAGCTAGTGTACCAATACAACCAAGACGCAATTCATGATAAAAACCAAATAGCGTTAAAAACATCCGAATTTATTAAATCTAGATTAGAAATAATTACAAGAGAGTTAGATTCTGTAGAAACCAATAAGGAACTCTTTAAAAGTACCAATAGATTAACAGATATTGAATCTGAATCTAACTTAATGATGGAAAATGCAAGTGAGTTTAATAAACGACAAGTAGATTTAAGTACTCAAATTCAGTTAGCAAATACTATGATTGGTTATTTAGCTGGAGCTTCAACTACCGAGTTAATACCTTCAAATATTAGTATAAATAAAAACGAAGTTGCATTATCTGTAAATACTTTTAACCAATTAGTATTAGAACGTAATAAATTACTAGAAAATTCTACACCTCAAAACCCAGTTATTAAAAATATAGATGGACAATTAAATCATTTACATACGAGTATTTTAAAAAGCTTAAAAACACAAAAAGCTAGAATAGAATTAATTTTAAAAGATTTAAATATAGAAGAGAATAAATTTAATTCAAAGTTATCTCAGGTTCCAAAAAAAGAAAAACTATTTAGAGGTATTGTACGTCAGCAGAATATAAAAGAACAATTATACCTATTTCTTTTAAGACAAAGAGAAGAGACTTCTATATCGCTAGCGGTGACTTCTCCAAAGGCAAAAATTGTGGATAAAGCAATTAGTTCTAATACTCCCGTTTCTCCTAAAAAAGCAATCATTTTATTAGTCTCTATTTTGTTAGGGTTGCTAATTCCATTTATCATTATTTATTTAAAATATTTGTTAGATACAAAAATAAATAACCGAAGAGATATTGAGCGAATAGTAGGAAATATACCTGTTG
>JAKITG010000012.1 GCA_021648195.1 Flavobacteriaceae bacterium
TTTAATACCTAAAACAAATTACAAAACTGTGAAAGGAAAATATTCCATTAATATTATTCCAGTAAAAAATGTTTTTGATGCACTTGTGGAGATTATGGGTTAGATGACTTCTTTCATAAATTTCAAATATCTCATTTTCAAACTCATCTAAAATTATACTTTTATTATTAGACATCTTTTCCTCCTAAGTACATTTTTGTTTCCTTTCTGCTCGGAATAATATTCAAAAAAAAAGAACAAATGCCAAAAATTAAAAACAACTATTATATTAAGAATTTTTCTAAAAACCTGATGAGATTAGATAGTCTTGATTTTATAGACTTATCAGAGAAGAGGATACAATTCAATTCATTTAATAAAGTAACGCAACTTTACAGAAATTATGGTGCAATTAATTTAAATTTTATAGAACTTACAGGTAACATTATTATTCAATCGAAAACAATAATCAGAGTAAATAATTCAGCAAAACTGAAAGATGTTATTTTGGTTGCTCCAAGAATTGAAATTGACGATGGTGTTATAGGAAATTTTCAGGCAATCGCAACAAAGAATATCAGTTTAGGTAAAAATTGTAGTTTGTTTTATCCTTCAGCATTAATTCTTGCTGAAGAATATACAGATATTGTTAATGCTACAAAGCAAGAAAAAATAAGTCAAATTACAATAGCTTCAAATTCAGAAGTAAAAGGATTAGTTTGCTATTTGTGTGATAAGACTCCTAATTTATATAAACCTCAAATTTTAGTTGAAGAAAATGCTGTGATAAAAGGAGAATTGTATTGTGAGCAAAACCTTGAACTTAAAGGTAAAGTAGAAGGTATGGTTTATACCAAAGGCTTTATTGCAAATCAATTTGGATCTATTTATCAAAATCATATTTACAATGCTAAAATTATTATAGATGATTTGCCCAAACAATTTAGCGGACTTCAATTTGAAAATTTTCCGCAAAGCATCGTTAAATGGCTGTATTAATAAAATAACCTCCAGACCTATTTTTATGAATTAAAAAATGAAAAATAAAAATCTCAAACTAAAAGCTTCTACTATTATAGAAACGTTGGTAGCCTCGGTAATTATTATATTGATTTTTACAATAGCTTCATTAACGTTAAATAATATTTTTAAAGGAGTCGTTAAAAATGATGTTTCTAAAATAGAGAATCATTTAACAAAGTTGATGTATTTACAACAAAATGAAAAATTTGATTTACCCTATCAAGAAGATTTTAAAGATTGGGAGATTTATTTTTATAGGGAAACTAAACATGAAGTTCCTTTTTTAATTATTGAAGCAACAAATAAAACAAGTAAAAAAAATATTCAAAAATTGATTATTGATGTTGATAGCTAAAAAAGTAAAATCTTTTACAATAGCAGAAATGATTGTCGTGTTAGTTCTTAGCGGAATTGTAATTTCTATTGCAATTTTAGTACTGAGTATGGTGCAAAGTCAAATTTTAGGCATACAATATAATATGGAAAAGCAAGCAGAAGTTCAATTATTAGAACGAACCTTATGGCAAGATTTTAATCGATATCAACTTCAATATGATAAGCAAAATAATAAGTTATTTTGCAGTTCACCTGCTGAAACTGTGGTATATACTTTTACAGAAGATTATATTATTCGTAATCAAGATACGTTAAAGGTATCGGTACAAAGCATAAATTTTTATTTAGATGCTGAACCTATTGTTGAAAATACGATAGATGCTATAGAAGTAGAATTGTCTAAAAATTTTCAAGAAAAAGTATTATTTGTTTACCAAAATAAAGATGCATCTCATTATATGAATTTAAACTAAATGGCATTTAAATTAGACAACATAGAAACAAAAAAAGAAAGCAAAGACGCTATTCAAATTAAAAGTTTGTTGGAGAAAGAGATTACTTTATTTGGAAGCTCTTTCAACAATAAAAAGAAAGAAGCTTTTTACACCGAATTGAGTGTTTTGTTAAATGCAGGAATCAGTCTAAAAGATGCATTGACATTAATTGCAGAAGAACAAAAGAAATCAAAAGATAAGGCTTTGTTTAACGAGATTATTGAAAGTTTGGTTTTAGGTAAAAGTTTTTCAGAAATTATTGAGTTGCAAAAAAATTTTACCGAATATGAATTCCATTCTTTGAAGATAGGAGAGGAAACGGGTACAATGCAAAAAGTAACTCAAGAATTGGGTTTGTTTTTTAGAAGAAGAAATGAGCAGAGAAAGAACATAATGAATGCCTTAAGTTATCCAATCATTGTTTTTTCAACAGCTTTTTTATCCGTATTTTTTATGTTAAAATATGTTGTACCAATGTTTGCAGATATTTTTAATCAGAATGGTGTTGAATTGCCAACACTTACAAAGGTGGTTATTGCTGCATCAAATGGTATTGCAAAATATTTTTGGCTTATTATAATTGTGGTAATAGCGATACTATTTCTTAAAAAAATGATTCGTAAAAATGAAACTTATAAAAAAATTAGCACAGGTATTTTGTTGAAAATTCCTTTTGTTGGGGAATTGATTCGTAAAATGTATTTGGCTCAATTTACTCAAGCGGTAGCATTATTGACCAGTGCCAAAGTTCCCGTATTAAACAGTCTTCAGCTTACAAAAAAAATGATTGATTTTTACCCATTACAAATGGCTCTCGAAAAAGTTGAAAAATCTGTTTTAATAGGTGAAAGCTTAAGTAAAAGTTTAAAACCTCATAAAATATTTGACAATAAAATGGTTTCACTTATTAAAGTTGCCGAAGAAACCAATCAAAATGAATATATTTTTGACAGACTAACAACACAATATAACGATGAAATACAATATAAATCTAAAATGTTAAGTACCGTTTTAGAACCTTTAATAATCATCGTTTTAGGAGCTTTAGTTGCCATTATATTAATTGCAATGTATTTGCCAATGTTTAAATTAAGTACTGTATTAGGCTGATGATAAACTAAAAAATTGCCAAATTTATAATTATTCACTATTTTTTTAACAATAATTAACATTTTATTAGGATTTGTAATTTATTATTATTATGTTTGTCTGTATACATTCGTATATTGTATTAGACATTGGTTTGAAAGAAAATTTCTCCCTAGATTCAATTTCGATCAATAAAAATTAATTGTTTAATAATATTGCTATTGAAAAAAAAATACGTTTATTTAAAAATTGTTGAATTTTAATATTAATTATTGATTTAATAAATTAGTGTTAGGTATTATTTTGTCGTTAAAGAAAAAGAAGCGATAAAATCATGATTTTTATTGTTATGCTATTCATAATTTTATAGGTTTCCCTATGCTTTTCGATTGCAGTGAGAAAAATTTCATTTGCTATGAAACAAGAAATTAAAGTACTTATTATTGATAACCGCCCAATGGTTGTCCAAGGAATTAAAACAACCTTATTATCAAAAACAATTATCCGCAACCCCATTAGCGTTGATGTAGCTTACACCTATGAAGATGCCGCCAATTGTTGCGAATGTTTGTTTGAACAAAAAGAAAAATTTGACATTATTATAGTTGATGTTGACATCAACTATACAAATTCGAAAGGATTAGTTTTTAGTGAAAAAAACATTTCAAAAATGAAAATTTTGAATCCAAATTCTAAAATTATTTTAATAATTCGAAAGAAAGATAATTATCGTATTTCTCATATTATTAAAAACATAAAACCTGATGGGTTTATTCTTGAAAAAGAATTAGATTTTACGGAATTACAAAAAGTAATAGTTTCTGTTGTAAATTATAAATTTTATTATAGTAAAACTATAACTAAAATTATTCGGAAAGCTAAATCTTATGCATCAATTTTAGATGATTTAGATACAAAGATTATCTATTGTATCTCTAAAGGTGTAAAGACTAAAAACCTGACAGAATACATTCCAAAATCTTTAAGTACCCTTGAAAAAAGAAAACAAAAAATTAAAGAAGTTTTGTTATTTAATGATTGTACTGACGAAAAGCTTATAGAAGAAGCGCATTTAAGAGGAATTGTATAAAATCATTTGTTGAGATTACTTAATGTAGAAAGTCCATTCGCCATTGCAGATGGGTTTTTTCATTTTCACGAAGAAGTTCAAAGGATTATCACAAATAATGAATCAAGAGCTACTATGGGGGGCTTCTAAATATTATGCATAAATTTTGTAAAAAATTAAAATAGAGTAAGTTCAAAATAATGAGCTTGCTCTTTTATTTTGTGATAGAGTTTTTAATTTAGCCCCCAATAAGTTCGGAGTAATATTTTAAATTTCAAAACAATACATTTGAGATATGAAATACAAGAAATGGAGTTTAAAAATAGTGTGCTACCGAAAACTTGACAAGTATGTTTTTTTTTGGTTTTAGGGTGTTATTTTTAATGATTGGCAATATAAATATAAAACCGTTGCAATATTGAGCAAAATTAAGGTTTAAAGCTATTTTTACTTCGAATTACTTCTTTCTCTAAAAATTAACTGCAATATAAAAATTATTCACCCGCTTACTATATCCGTAATAGATATAGTAAGCGGGTGAATGACTAATTTTGTTTATTTTCTTACTTCGAATTACTTCCTTCTCTAAAAATTTAAGTACTCATAAATAAAGGTTTACTGTGGATTAAATTTTCATCGAGCGTCATCCTTCTTTGTCAAAATAGCTTTTGCAACGGTCTTAATATATGTGTAGTTTACTTTAAATCTGAGTTCGATCTAAGAAGTAGATTAAGTCTAATAAAATAAGAATGTTACGTCATTACGAGGGAAGAACGACCGAAGTAATCTGTCTTTAAAAGTGAGATTACCACAACTTGTCCGCCTTTTTTGGCTGATTCGTGCCTCATTCGCAATGACAAACACAGATTAAATTGTTAATTTCCAATAAAAAACAAAAGTTGTTACATCGAACTCAAGTTTTAGAACCCACCTATATAATATCAATATCGCCTTTACCTTCTCTAATGATTTTGATTTCATCAGTAGTTAAGTCAATTACTGTTGATGCTTGATTGTCACCATAACCACCATCTATAACTAAATCGACTTTAGATTTCCACTTTTCAAAAATTAATTCTGGGTCGGTAGTATATTCAATTACATCGTCGTCATCACGTATTGATGTTGTTACGATTGGATTTCCTAATTCCTTTACAATCTCACGAACAATATTATTATCTGGAATTCGTATTCCAACAGTTTTTTTCTTTTTAAAAACTTTGGGTAAATTATTATTGCCGTTTAAAATAAAGGTGTAAGCACCTGGCAATGCTCTTTTTAAAATTTTATATGTTGGCGTATCAATTTGCCTAACATATTCTGATAAATTACTCAAGTCATAGCAAATAAATGAAAATTTTGCTTTATCTAGTTTAACACCTTTTAGTTTTGCTATTCTTTCAAGGGCTCTATTATTAGAAATATCACATCCTAAACCATAAACTGTATCGGTTGGATAAATAATTAAACCTCCATTCTTTAAAACACTTACAACCTTAGCAATTGCTTTTTCGTTAGGATTTTCGTTATAAATTTTAATTAATTGTGACATCTCAAATTGTTGATATATCAACAAAAGTAGTAATAAAAAACAGGCTCTAATAAGTTAAAGCCTGTTTTTTAGTTTTTAATGAGCTAAGACCGCTGTAAAAACTCTTTTGACAAAGAAGTACAACGCTCAATAAAAATTTATTCTTCTACAACCAATCTAAATCCTTCGCCATGAATATTGATAATCTCAACTTTCTCATCAGGTTTTAAGTATTTACGCAGTTTGGCAATATATACGTCCATACTTCTTGAAGTAAAATAATTATCATCTCGCCAAATTTTAGTCAAGGCCAATTCTCGAGGTAATAAATCATTTTTATATAATGCCAAAAGTTTTAATAATTTATTTTCTTTAGGAGATAGTTTTCTCGGACTTTCTCCATCAAAAGATAATTGACGAAGTTTTGAATTTAAGTGGAAGCTTCCTATTTCAAATTCAAATTGGTTATCTTCTATAGATGTATCAAGTCCTTTTCTTTGTATTATAGCTTTAATTTTATAAAGCAAAACTTCCGAATCAAAAGGCTTATTTAAATAATCGTCTGCACCAACTTGATATCCTTTTAATACATCTTCTTTCATAGATTTTGCTGTAAGAAAAATAATTGGAATATCTGCATTAACACTTCTTATATCTTTTGCTAGTGTAAACCCATCCTTTTTGGGCATCATTATATCTAATATACAAATATCGAAATCTTCATTTTTAAATGAAATCAAGCCTTCTAAACCATCTTTTGCATGAATAACATCATAATCGTTTAGCTGTAAATAATCTTTTAAAACTGTTCCAAAATTTGGATCGTCTTCTACGAGTAATATTTTTTTATTTGCCATAGTATTTAATTTAATTTAATGGTAATTTAATAATGAATGTACTGCCTTTACCTTTCTCACTTTCCACGTGAACAGAGCCTTTATGTTTTTCTACAATATTTTTAACATATGAAAGTCCAAGACCATGACCCTTAATATTATGAATATTGCCTCTCTCTTCTCTATAAAATTTTTCAAATATTTTTTTCTGAACATTTTTGTTCATTCCAATTCCTTGGTCTTTTATTTTTATGATAATATTATTTCCAACATTTTCTGTATAAATATCTATTTTAAGAATATCTTCAGAATACTTAATTGCATTATCTAATATGTTAGTAATCATATTTATAAAATGAAATTCACTAGCCGAAATTTCACTTTTCTCTGCTTCATAATGTTTAATAATTTGTCCACTTCTATTAGAAATAATTAAATCAACATGTGAAATAGCATCTTCAATTATGTCGTGTAAGTCAATTATTTCCTTACTTAAATCCAATTGATTTTTTTCTAATTTTGAAATTCTTAAAACATTTTCAACCTGTGCATGCATTCTTTTATTCTCTTCACGAATCATTTCAACATAACGAATAACTTTTTCTTTGTCGCCAATAATTTTTGGATTTATAATAGAATCTATCGCTAAATTAATTGTAGCAATAGGAGTTTTGAACTCATGAGTCATGTTATTGATAAAATCTGTTTTAATAGCTGATATTCTTTTTTGTTTAATTAATTGATATATCGCACTCGCAAAAGCTAAAATTATTATAAAAATAAACAAAGCTGAGAGTAATAATATCCATGAAATTGTTGATAATATATACTCTTTCTTTTCTGGAAAACTTACATATAAATCGTAATCACTATTTCCTTCTCCATCAACAAACAGAGGTACTTTATAACTATAATATTGTTGTTTTTTAAATTCATCTGACTTAACTTTTGTAATTAAGTCTTCATTAAAAACACCAAATTCAAAATTGGTTTCAATATTTCTAATCCTTAATTCATTGTCAATATTAATTCTAATTTCATTATTACTTACTCTATCATAAATTGGTCTTCTCGGAATTATATTTTGCAATAAATCTTCAAATTGTATTTTATCAAATTTATCTAACCTTCCAATTTTTACAACTCTATCTTTTGCTGATAAATCAGTAAAATCTTTTGATTGAAGCTCTATTGTTTCAACTACAGATTCTTGTTCACTTACAAATGTTTTAAATTTTATTGTATCAGCCTCAAACGGTGAAAACTGCATTTTATAATTACTTTCTAAAATTTTTTGTCGGAAAGTGAAAATTTCATTCCTACTCGTATCAATTTTTTGAAAAAAGAAGCTTTTAATACTTCCTCCTTTCAAATGTTGCATACTATCTAGGTAGGGTGAAAATTCAGTAATATTATCTTTAAACTCTCTTTCTTGAATGTTTTTAGAAACCTTTGCAAGTGCATATTTTACACTTGTAGAAAACTGTTCTTCTTTAATTTCAATAGAGTTTTTTATCCAAAATATTTGTACCGAAATAATTCCTACCAAGGCAATACTCATCAACGCTACTAAAAGTACAAAAATTTTTTTACTCATCGTTACAAAATTAAATTATCTTTAACATAAAGATAATTATTTAACAAAAATTAACTATACTAGCTATTAAATTAACAAAAATTTAAGAAATTAGCAATTTATTTTTGCAATAATTCTTTGTGAATGTTAAAAACTTGTATCTTACTTTGCTTTAAATCAATATTTTGAATAACATAATTTGAATTTTCAACCTTATAGTCATCTTCCAATTGATTTTCTATTCTTGCTAAAGCATTTTTTTGTGTAGACTTATCTCTACTAATAATACGTTTTATCCTTAACTCTTTTGGGGCGGTTACAGTAATAATTCTATCAAAATTATCTTGCATTTTATTTTCAAATAGTAAAGGATGCTCTTGTATTACGTAGTGAACATTCTGCTTTTTTACCCATTTTTTAAAATGTTTCTTTACTTCGGGATGAACAATGGCGTTAATTTTTAATAATTTTTCTTTATCCTTAAAAATTATATTAGCTAAATATTCTCTATTTAACTGCCCATTAATAAAAGATTTTTCTCCAAACTCTTTTATCAATTTATTTTTAACAACTGTAGAAGTAGTCATTATTTTTTTTGCTTCATCATCGGAAAAATAAATTGGAACTCCAAATTGCTCAAACATCTTAGCTATGGTAGTTTTACCACTTCCAATACCTCCTGTTAACCCAATTATTTTCATCTCATTATACCTTATCAATCGATTAAAAATAGAAAATATTTACTTTTTAATTAAGAATTCAATTTTATTCGGAACAATCTTAACATCAAATAAAACTTCGGGCTTTTCTATTATTTTAGGAATTAAATATTCTAAATTATTATTTCGTGTCTCTTTATAATCACAGTGTATAACAAAACTACTTTTATTAATTTTGTTATAATCTTTTAATGCAACTTGGTAAACAACTTTTACTTCTTTAGGAAATGTACTGATAATATAATTTTTTGGTAAATTAATTACTTTAAATGGTAAACTAAATGATCCCTCTGTGATTTTTGCAACTTCTCCTTTTATTGTTACTTGATTTGTTGATAGAGATACTGCGCTGTTTAACTGCATTAAATTTACTTTTTTATTGAAAGAGGAAGATAACTTACTCAATTCCAGTAAATCTGAATTGATTTCAGTAATGGAATCTATTATCTTTGTTGGTCCAGCAATGGTTATATATTCAGGTTCAATAATATATTTTTTTATCAAATTATATCCTGACTTAAACTGTAAATTTACGTTTGAAATTACTTTAATTTTTTTAGATTTTTCAATACCCAAATCAAAATATAAGGTATCGGGTTGTACTTTTAACAAAAGCGTCTCTGCCGAAAATTGAGCTTGTAAATGATTTATTTTTGATTTGGTTATACTGTAATACGCCGAACCTCTTTTTCTTTTAATATCTGACAGGCTATAATTTAATTCTTTGTTTTCAAACCCATATTTTAAGAGCTTAAAACCGATAGTTTTAACCGTTAAAATTATTTTATTATCTGATTTGTTCTGTATAAGCTTATTTTTTGGCAAATCGGTATAAACTATATTAAATTCTACATCAGATATATATTCTTTTGATAATTTGATAAGCATCCAAAATAAAAATGATAGAAATAAAAACAATAAAAATACACGTAGCTTTCTATTATTCTTTACGGTTTCTATTTTATTTAAAGACTTAGTATCCTTCACCTTATCATTACATTTTTTTTAAAAGAACAAAAAAAGAATTCTTTACTAAAAAAAATTCTTATAAAAAATTTAAGCTTATTTTTTTTGCTGATCTTTTGGTAAATATTTTTTACTCAATTCCATTGAAATGGCAGATCTTTCAAATTTAATTTTACCAGCTCCTGTTTCAATTATACAGGTATTATCACTTTCAATTAAATCAACTATCTTACCATGAATACCACTTGTTGTAATAACTTTTATACCTTTTTTAATAGTTGCTTGAAATTTTTTTTCATTTTTTTGGCGTTTTATTTGTGGACGTATCATAAAAAGATAAATCACTAAAAACATTAAAGGAATCATAATGTAATTTCCTAGACCACCGCCTCCTGCTTGTAAAAATATTATTTGTAACATATATTAATTTTTAAATTTATAGTTTAAGATTTTGGAGTTACTTGAGCCTTGATAACAAGAGTTACCTCTCCTTCATCTGCATTTGTAGCTATAGTAACACTTTTTTGCTGTTTGTTTGACCTATCCTTTGAGCTAAATTTTACTTTAATTTCTCCTCTTTCTCCTGGCAAAATTGGTTCTTTAGGCCACTCTGGAACAGTACAACCGCAAGTTCCCTTTGCCGAAAATATAATCAATTCTGATTTCCCTAAATTGGTAAAAGTAAAAACTGTTTCAACAATATCTCCTTCTTCAATAACACCAAAATCATGTTCGCTTTTGTCAAAACTTATTTTCGATCCACCAATTTTTATTTGAGTATCACGTTCTTGAGCTTGTTTAATATTTTCTTTTTTAACATTTTTTGTTGGATCTTCTTTACATGAAATTACAAATATACTCAAACATAAAATTGATAATATTCCTATTCTTTTCATTGTTTATGGTTTTAATAATTGTGTAAAAATATAACTATTTATAATAATCCTCGACCTATTTTATTTAATCGATTTGATTTGTTATAATCTTTAGATATTTTATCTAAAACACCATTGATAAAATAGCTACTCTTAGCTGTTGAATAATCTTTTGAAATTTCAATATATTCATTGATGCTAACTTTTGTTGGAATTGATGGGAAGTATAAAAACTCTGTCATTGCCATTTTTATTAAAATTAAATCTATATCGGCAATTCTATCTGTATCCCAATTTGGAGTTTTTTCATTAATATCTTCATTATACTCATGTTGATGCAACATCGCCTTTTTAAATAAATCTATTAAAAAACCTTTGTCATCTTCTTTAACCTCATAATTATTAAAAGAAATTGAAGTTTCTGCTTTTAACTGTTTTATTGTTTTTAACACCAAGGTATTGACAAAAGGTAAATCATCAACCCAACCTAAATTCAAACTTTCATAATAATCAAATAATTTTTCATTTGGAGCAATAACTTTTTCAAAAAGCTTAATCATAAAAACTTTATCGTTTTTAAACGAAGAACCTTTATTACTTAAATAATCTTTATATACTTCACTTTGCTGAATTTCATCCCAAATAGTTCGAACATACCCTCTATTGCCTTTCCAAATATCAAGTTTTTTTAGAGATACAAATTTATTTATTTCATCACTATTTTCAATAGCAAGAATAAATTGATTTTGAATAAAATTTAAATTGGGATTTTTATCTTTGGCAGTAGCTAAATGCTTTTTTTTGTTAATTTCAAGGTGCTTTGAAGCCATTTTCCTGACCTCAACCATCAAAAGTAATTGTAAAATAAACAAATCATAAACTTTTTCAACACTAAATAATAAAAATTTTTCTTCTTTCTCCAAATTATCACTCTTGGATTGTAACATTGCATAAACCGATTGCATTATTTTAATTCGAATATGTCTTCTATTTACCATATTTAAAAGATCGTTAATTTAATGATTGATTATAAAATAAAAATACAAAACTAATACTTTTTTTCAAATCATTGATTCAATAAATATAAATATTCAACTCAATAAATATCCATTTTGAAATTCATCCCTTAGGGTCTGTTACAAAATAACCTTTACATTTTGCCTTGTTCTTTTGCACACTAACAGTGTTAAAAATACTCACTTTAGCTAAGGCTATACCTGTGTTTTTTGCCTCGTTATTGCACAAAATAACGTCGCCAATTCTGTAAACTTTATTTTGTAACAAACCCTTAAACCCTAAATCTGTATCTTCGCTCATATAAATTTTCTGTTTTTTGATGAAAGCCTTAAAGTATTTAAACAAATATTTCTACAAATATAGATTCCGCTTAATTTTAGGAATTTTAATAACTACTATTGCAAAAATATTTGCTTTACAAATTCCAGCTCTTATTCGCGATTCATTAAATGTGGTTGAAAATTATAACACTCATCAATTAATAGAGTTAAGCCAAGTTAAATCACAATTAATTATTAATATATTATATATTGTAGCTGCTGCATTAATATCTGGATTTTTAACCTTTTTAATGAGACAAACACTAATTGTAATGTCGAGATTGATTGAATTTGATTTGAAAAATGAAATCTTTCAGCAATACGAAAATCTTTCCTTAAATTTTTATAAAAAAAATAGAACAGGTGATTTAATGAATCGAATTAGTGAAGATGTAGGAAAAGTTAGAATGTATTTCGGACCTGCAATTATGTACACCATGAATATGTTGGTTTTATTTGTTGTAGCTATCACAAAAATGATAAACATTAATGCCACCCTAACTTTATATACCCTATTGCCCTTTCCAATTTTATCAATTTCTATTTATATTTTAAGTCGAATTATAAATAAACGGAGTACAGTTGTACAGCAATACCTTTCAAGGATTACCACTTTCTCGCAAGAACTATTTTCTGGAATTAATGTGGTAAAAGCTTATGGCATAGAAAAGCAAACTTCTATCGACTTTAATGAATTAGCAGATACCAGTAAAGAAAAAAACATTTCATTATTCAAAGCTCAAGCTTTATTTTTTCCATTGATGATTTTACTTATTGGAATTAGCAATATACTCGTTATTTATTTTGGAGGAATACAATACATTAATGGTGAAATTAAAAACATTGGTGTCATTGCCGAATTTATTATTTATATAAATATGCTTACTTGGCCCGTGGCAGTAGTAGGCTGGGTAACATCAATCGTTCAACAAGCTGAAGTATCTCAAAAACGTATCAATGAGTTTTTAAACGAAAAACCATCTATACAAAATTTTGAAACTACAAGTTCAAAAATTAAAGGAACTATTGAATTTAAAAATGTAAGTCTTACTTATGAAGACACAGAGATTACGGCATTAAAAAATATAAATTTTTCAATAACTCAAGGAAAAACACTAGCTATTCTTGGAAGTACAGGCTCAGGTAAATCAACTATAGCCAGTTTAATTGCACGATTATATGATACCAATGGTGGAGAAATATTTATTGATGGAATTCCAATAAAAAACATAAACTTAATATCACTAAGAGAAAGTATAGGCTTTGTACCGCAAGATGCTTTCTTATTTTCAGATACCATCAAAAATAATATTAAAATTGGTAATGAAAATGCTACCAATGAAGAAATAATCCAATCGGCAAAAGCTGCTTATATTCATCATAATATTGACCAATTTAACAATAAATATAACACTTTAGTTGGAGAAAGAGGTGTAACACTTTCTGGCGGACAAAAACAAAGAATATCTATTGCAAGAGCCTTAATTTCAAACCCTAAAATATTAATCTTTGACGATTGTCTATCTGCTGTTGATACCGAAACTGAAGAAATAATTTTAAATAACTTAAAAAAATATTCACAGGAAAAAACAACTATCATTATTAGTCATCGTACTTCTTCAATAAAAAATGCCGATAAAATAATTGTTTTAAATCAAGGAAAAATCATTCAGGACGGTACTCATAATGAGCTAATTAGTAAAATTGGATATTATCAAGATATTTATAATCAGCAACTTGAAGAAAAATTAACAGGTAATGAATAACTTATTTAAAATGAATTAAAATAATTGTTGCACACCTTATTTAATTTTATAGATTTGTCTTTAATTATTAAATAAAATAAAATGAGTGATAAAGGTTACATTGAGCAAGAAGAAATTTTTTCTCAAGTTTTAAGAGCGGGTAGAAGAACATATTTCTTTGATGTAAGAGAAACAAAAGCAGGTGATTATTATTTAACAATTACAGAAAGTAAAAAGTTTACTCATGATGATGGTTCATTTCATTATAAAAAACACAAAATTTATTTATATAAAGAAGACTTTGATGAGTTTAGCACAATGCTAAACCAAGCGACTCAGTTTGTTTTAAAAGAGAAAGGTCAAGAAGTTATAAGTGAACGTCACCAAAAAGACTACCACAAACCTGAAGAAGAAAACAAAGAAAATAATGGAGCAAGTGTTGAAGATGCTTCTTCTGAAAGCTTTACAGATATTAGTTTTGAAGATATCTAAAACATAAAAAACTATCACAAAAACGTGATGATTTTTTTTATAATTCTTATTGTGTATTAATGTTGGGCTTAATGCAAAAAAACGCAAATCAAAATAACTTTAGTTTCAAAAAACAGAAAAACTCCAATTTTAAAAAACACTAACGGAGAATTTAGCACAATAACGGAAAACAGCAACTAAGAAAATAATTAAAAACTAATATAATTATGAACTTTTCAAACAAACAAACAAACAAACAAACAAAGCATAAAATGTTGATTAAATCAATAAGTATAATCTCTTTTCTATTTTTAATAGGAATAACATCTTTAACAGCACAAACAACTTTAGTTGACCCAGAATGGGAGTTTTTTGATAATTTTGAAGGAACTATTAATAATAGTTTTTGGCAAGGAAGTGGTACCTATGTAAATTATGGAGTAAATCGCCCTGATGCGACTAGCAAAGTACTAGAAATGACATACATACCAAATAGTGAAGGAGGCGGTGACTCTTGGTCTGAGTATGATTTTAATCTTGGTATTGATGCAGTACAAGTCGAGGTTAGTTTTAAAATGTTTACGCCTAGTGATTATGTACCAATTGAAAATAACCACAAATTATTCTATTTGTATTCTGGAGCCTATGGTCATGCAAATGCCAATATTGTTGTCAATAGCGAAGGTTGGGGTTCTACCTCTGGCGCAAGACCATCCATTAATGTAGGAGTTGACGGTTTTAATATGGGTCATTCAATGAACCCAGCTCAATTATCTGTATGGAAACCAAACGAAGGTAAGTGGTCAACAATACACATATTCCTTTCACTCGCCACTAAAGCAGGAAATTTTGGTTATTATGAGATTTTCAAAGATGGGGTATTACTCACATCCACTTCTTTAGATTTAACAAAAGGATGGGCACACGGAATACCTGCAAACGAACAAATTTACTATTCTACATCAGGAAATTTTATTGATAAAGGAACTCTTTTAGGCTGGGCAAATGGTGCTACAGGTGGTGGTTTTCTTGTTGATACCAAGTTTTTAATAGATGATTTTAGAATACGCGCTAATGCTACATTTGGTACTACAACATTATCAGTTAATGATGAAACTCTTAATACTGCTATTTCCATAACACCAAACCCAACATCTAACACTTTTATCATTGATTTAGGCAATGAAATCCTAGAAAAAGTAATCATCTACAATAACTTAGGACAGCAAGTGAAAAAAGTAACCACAAACGAAGTAAATATTTCAAATTTATCTAATGGTGTTTATTTTGTAAAAATAACTTCACAAAGTGGTAAAACAGTAACTGAAAAAATTGTTAAAAATTAAGATTCTACTGCAAATTTAAAAATATATCCTCAGAATATAAAAAGATAAAAATTAAATTTTCAAAAAAAACTAACGGAGAATTTAATATAACAACAAAATTTAAAGTAACAACATAATAATTTAGCTCCCAATAAGTTCGGAGTAATATTTTAAATTTTAAAACAAAACAAAACAATACATATAGTTAATTACTTAGCCTAAAAGTTAACTTTGTATCTTAAAGTTAATAAAACTTATCGTTTTGTATGTCAATTTTAAAAGGAAAAATTGTAAATTTGGCTAATTGCTAAACCGAAAAGTGAGTTCATTTTAGATGAAGCAACCCTATTTTCACTCAATAACACCAAATAAATAATATTTTTATTGTGAAAATAATTTAATATGGCGGTTTTTATACAAACTGCCATTGTGTGCCATAAAAAAAGATACTATGAATAAAATATTTGGATTTTTGACAGTAATGTTGATAATAAGTTGTCAACCAACAGAAACTTACAAACAGACAAGGTTTAAAACAATTATGATTAAGGCTGTTGGAGAAATTGAAACATTACCAGACCTTGCCTCCTTTAGGATTAGTCTAAATTGTCTTAAAAAATCGGTAAAATCTTCAAAAAATTGTCTTGTTGACAAATCAAACGAGCTTAATCAACAGCTTCTTGATTTTGGAATTAATCAAAATGATATTTTAACAACTTCAGTAGACATGACTAAAAGCTACTCTTGGAGTAAAAACACTCGAGTTTTTATAGGTTACAATAGTTCTACAACAATGTATATTACGATAAGAGACCTAAACATACTCGATGAAATTTATACCAACTTTTTAGAAAATAGAAATCTTGACTTGGGCAATTTATCCTATTCTCATTCAAAACTTGATAGCTTGAGAAATGAAGCATACATCTCAGCATTAAAAAAATCAAATATTCTAGCGGATAAACTGATTGATGAACTACCTGAAAATGAAAAAGAAATAATTAAAATAGGAAGTGTTAAAATTTCTTCGTCATTACCTGAACCTGCAGAATCAAAAAATGAAGCTAGATTTAAAGTTACGGAATCAGAGAATATTATGAAAGCTAAATCAATTTCAATTAGTAAAGGAACTGTTTTAGTAAATGCAACTCTGTATGTTGAATATTATATCAAATAAATATGGCACACAACAAAAAAAATAATTGTGCATAAATAACTACTTACAACAATGGCTAAAAAAACATAGGAGTTTTGATGGTAAATTGAAAGTTTAGAGCTTCGGTTAAAAACCGCCAAACCAATCCCGAAACTTCGGGATGATAATGAAAAAAGAAAACTAATTATAAAAATATTTGGCTTAGGTAAGTACGAAATTGAAAGGGCAGAGTTTCAAACTCCCTTATGTTTCTTAGCCTAGTCGTTGTACACCATATTAAAACCGAGACAATATTGAGAAAAAGAAAGAAAATTTTAATAAGTATATTAACAATTCTAATAATCGGGTTTTTGATTCCACAGAATTTAAAAATGCCTGTTAAAGGAGCAACAAAATCTGACTATAATTCTAAATCGTTTTGGTTTTTTCCTTGGGGGAAATCTGTTACACACAAAGGAGTTGATATTTTTGCTCAAAAAGGAACTGAAATCAATTCTTCGACTTCGGGTCTAGTTTTATATTCTGGAGAAATAAGTATGGGCGGAAAATTTGTTTTGGTACTTGGACCTAAATGGCGATTACATTATTATGCTCATTTAAATGAGTTAAAAACATCTTCTTTTTCTTTTGTGAATAAAAATTCAATAATTGGAACAGTTGGAATAAGTGGAAATGCTGCTAGAAAATCACCCCATTTACACTATTCTATTTTAACAATGATTCCGTACGTGTGGAGAATTGATTCAGACAAACAAGGTTGGAAAAAAATGTTTTATTTAAACCCAATTGAATATTTAAAAAACTGAAAACAAAATACATCCATCATATTTTAATATATTTATGAAATAATTATTGTATCTTATGTAACAGGCACAACGGCTATACTTAATTGCTAAGGTCTATTCTACTTTGGTTCTGTACTTAGAAAATTGATTCTACTGCAAATTTAGTGGAATTAAAAACGAATGTCATTTCGATAGAAATATTTTTTGCTGATAAGGGCAAAAATTATCGACGATAAATCTCAATGAAAGAGATTTAACCCGCATTATTCACGGATATTCTATTCCAAAGCCAAACTGCTTGCTATAATTGAAAATGCTCGAAATTTGTTTAGCTCAAAATTGGGTTACAATTCTTTCACTAAAAAACCTCTGTGCTTTCCAATTCTATTGGCATTTTGACTTTTCATAACGAAAACCCGTGAATAATGCGGGTTAACTCTAACTTTTTTTATTGATTTTTAACGGAATCATTGAAACGTTGTTTTCTCGTCGCTCCTTAGGTCGCTCTGTTGAAATGACATTGTACATAATTAAAATATATTTTACCCACTATATTTTCAACTTTATGATTGTTGATTGTTGGTTGCTTGTTCTTGGTTGTTGGTTAGTAGAACTCATCTTAAACAAATCAACAATTTTAACCTTCCTTTTTCCAAATAATATAAGACCGTTGCAATATTGAGTAAAATTAAGATTTAAAGATTTTTTACTTCAAATTACTTCCTTCTCTAAAAATTAACTGCAATATAAAAATTATTCACCCGCTTACTATATCCGTAATAGATATAGTAAGCGGGTGAATGACTAATTTTGTTAAATTTTTATCGAGCGTCGTACTTCTTTGTCAAAAGAGCTTTTGCAACGGTCTTAATATATTCAACGATTTGTTTTACATCATATTGATAATCAAACCATTCAATTTCTTTATCTTTTTTAAACCAAGTTTCTTGTCTTTTGGCAAAACGGCGGGTATTTTTTTTGATTTCAGAAACAGCAAAATCTAAAGTAGAATTACCATCAAAAAAGGAAAATAATTCTTTGTATCCTACGGTTTGTAGAGCATTCAAATACTTGTTATTATATAATTTTTTAGCTTCTTGAAGAAGTCCGTTTTGCATCATAAGTTCAACACGCTGGTTAATTCTACTGTAAATAGTTTCTCTCGGAGCTGTAAGTCCAATTTTAATAGGAATAAAATTTCGTTTATTTTTTTTGTTATTCAAAAATGAGGAAAAAGGTTTTCCTGTACCAATACAAATTTCGAGTGCTCTTATCAAGCGTTGTTTATTATTGAGATCTATTTTTTGATAAGTTTCAAGGTCTAGTTTTTTCAATTGATTTTGTAAGAATAAAATTCCTTTTTCTTGTAGATTAGATTTTAATTGAATTCTAATTTCAGAATTCACATCAGGAAAATCATCCAAACCATTCAAAACAGCGTTGGTGTATAATCCGCTACCACCAACCATAATAATTATAGAATATTTTTCGAAAAGGGTATCTAATTTTACGATTGCATCACGTTCAAAATCACCAACATTATAATCGTCAAAAATAGAGCGATTTTGAATAAAATGATGTTTGACTTGATTTAATTCCTCTTTGTTGGGAGTTGCTGTTCCAATAGTCATTTCTTTATAAAATTGACGAGAATCACTAGAAATTATTTCTGTATTAAAATGTTTTGCTAGTTCAATACTTAAGGCAGTTTTACCTATGGAAGTTGCTCCAATAATGGTAATAAGATACTTATTCATTGTGCAGTTTATGTCCACATTCAAAACAAAACTCGGCATGATCATTATGATTTCCAGCACTACAAAACTGACATGATTGTGTATTGGTATGAACCTTATCCTTGTTCACATATTCTGCAGTAACAATTCCTGTAGGAATAGCAATAATTCCATAACCTAAAATCATAATCATAGATGCAATGAACTGACCTAGTGGTGTAATTGGAGAAATATCACCATAACCCACTGTGGTTAATGTTACAATTGCCCAATAAACACTTCTAGGAATACTTGTAAAACCGCTACCTTTATTGCCTTCAATTAAATACATAATTGTTCCTAAAATGATACTAATAATTACTACAGCAAATAAAAACACAATAATTTTTGCTCTACTTGCCTTTAATGCTTTTGTTAAATTATTTGAAGCACCTAAGAATCGTGCTAACTTTAAAATTCTAAAGACACGTAGTAATCTTAATGCTCTCAATGCAACTAAAGCATGAGTGCCAACAAATAAAAGGGAAAGATATTTTGGTATTGTTGAAAGTAAATCGATGACACCATAAAAACTTGTAATGTATTTAAGAGGTTTTTTTACACTAATGATTCTAATAAAATACTCAAGGGTAAATAGAATTGTAATAACCCATTCAGAAATATTTAGAAACTCGTGATACTTTGCATCAATACTTTTTACACTTTCTAACATTACCAAAATAATACTTGCAAGAATAACTATAAGAAGTACTACATCAAATAATTTACCAGAAGGTGTATCTGCTTCATAGATAATTTCATGAAGTTTTATTTTCCAAGTTTTGTTAGATGATTTACTCATGTGTCAAATGTAGTAAAAAGATTGTTATTTCTTTTTTAGAACTATTAAAGTATTGTTTTGTATATCTACTATTTTGGACATAAATGCTTTTATATAAGAATAATATTCTGGTCCATAAACAGCTTCTTTAAAATTAATTTTAAAAAACAAAGTAAACTCATTACCAGAATTTTTAGTTGTAAATATAAGCTGACCTTTATTATCTGGAAGTGAAATACTTACATTTTCAGGAGCATCAATTATTTCATAAGCATCTCCTAAATCTATTTTAAAACTATATAAATATGCATCTTTATAACCAAAGTCAATTGGATAGGTTCTTTCTTGAAGATTAAAAGGGTTTTTGTCAAAAAACTTAGTTAAAAAAGGATCTAAATACGTTTTGTCAGCAACCACATTATTGTCAATAAATTTTATACCATAAGTTTCTTGAAATTTTTCATCAGCTCTACCATTACTTTCAATAGCATGATTGTTTATTTCTACTGTAGCATTTCTATCTTCTAAATTTTCAACATATTCAGTATTATTATCAAAATAATGTCTTTTTTTTGATAATGAATGATAACCTGTAAACTTTGACTTTACAGTACCAATAATACTATCTTGTGCAGTGATTTTTAGAGTTATTTGTTGTTGTATGACTGAAGGTTTAGTAGCTTTAATGTCTGTCCAATAACTTCCATTTTTAAAATCTATTGCTCTTCCATAATGATTTAAACATTTAAAAGGAATTTCACCAAAAGCTAAATGTTTATCTGTACCATCCAAAAGGTATTCTTTTCCGTCAATTATTACTTTAGTTATTATATAATTAAAATCTGTGATTACAGGATAAACCTTTGTTACAAAACCATTTTCTCTTGTTGAGAGTAGAATAGGAGTAACCTCTATTTTATGATATTTTAATAGATTATGTAGAAGAATATTAATTTCGAAAGCACTACCAGATTTGCGATCTATCAATTCTTTAATATCATCACTATTGGTTCTGTTTTTTTTATTCCAAGCATAGTTTTTTTGAACAAAAGTGTAGATAGCTTGTGCTTTTTCTAATGGATCAGAAATTTGAGCAATACTTTCAGGTATCACGTTTTTAACTGTATTTATTCTTTTTAATTGCTTACCAATGTTTTTGTGAGAGTTTAGCTCTTTGTCTGCTGATTCCCAAGATTTGGTAATCTTATTTGTAGTTCCATCAAATTGTCTAACCACTTTTAATTCATATTCAATTCGTGCTAAATAATTATCTTTAGTAGTTATATAATCCTCTTCAATAAAAGCAGGAATATCTTTCATTATATAAGTAGTGATTGCACAATCTCCTGATGAAAAACGAGATTCTATACAATGATGTTTAATGCTTTTTTTCTCATCATCTAAAGGTAATAACCCAACAAGCTTAATATTGTATTCATAATTAACAGGAATACTTGTTTTATATTCACTATGAAGTTTTGGTATATCATCTTGAAAATACCATTCTTTATATTTGAAAATAAATGGAGATTCAATAGTATAACTATAAGTAACTACTGAGCCTTCTTTAATATTTGGGAATGTTAACTTTACTATAGTTAAATTATCATTATACTTTTCTCTAAAAATTCCTGTTGGCTCTAAAGAGGTTTTTGTAATATTATTATCTTCAAGATTATAAGTTGTAGCTCTAATGTTTTTTATTCTCTCTTTTAGTTTTTTATTATTATAAAGATATAACAGAATAGTTGCCTTTTCAAAGCCTTTTCTGTTTAAAAATTTAAGTTTTTTTGTTATTTTAGTTTTTAGGTTAAAACTTTCTTTGTCTATATAACTATTTCCAAGTTCATATATAAAAAGTGCATTAGCAGTAGAATCTTTTTCAAAAACATTAATTTCTAAATCGGCTCTTGTAACCGTTAAGCTTTCAGAATTGAAGTTACTCTGAGAAAATGTAAGTGTTGTAATAAAAAGAAAGATAAATAGATTAATGCGTTTCATTGACTGCTAATTTTACAATTTTTAATTTCTTATTTCGCCTCATATAACTTTGAATGATATGCTAAGTATCTCTATTGCTTTCAGTTATTTGAGTTGCTCATATATATCAAAAGTAAAAGATTGTTATTTCTTTTTTAGCACTATTAAAGTATTGTTTTGTATTTCTACTATTTTGGACATAAACGCTTTTATATAAGAATAATATTCTGGTCCGTAAACAGCTTCTTTAAAACTAATTTTAAAAAACAAAGTA
>JAKITG010000013.1 GCA_021648195.1 Flavobacteriaceae bacterium
TCTTTAGGCATTGGTAAGGGTTTTAAAGCTTTACTTAATAGTTTAAATTTTTTTACTCGCACGGTTTTTTCACCTACTTTAGTAGTAAATAACTCCCCTTCAATACCAATAAAATCTCCTAAATCGATTAGTTTTTTAAAAATATTATTGTACAATGATTTATCTTCACCAGTACAGATTTCGTCTCTATTAAAATAAACCTGCATTCTCCCTTCACCATCTTGTAACTGAGCAAAAGAAGCTTTACCTTGAATAGAACGAGACATCAAACGACCTGCAATAATCACTTTCTTAGCCTCTTCATAATTATGTGTTAGCTGTTTGGAAGTATGGTTTACAGGAAATAAATCTGCTGGATATGGATTGATACCCAACTCCCGTAGTTTTTGTAATTTTTCTCTTCGTACAATTTCTTGTTCTGATAATTGCATTTGCTATTATGTTTTATTCGATTTGTAAATTAAGCTGTAAATATATTGATATTTACGATTAATTCAATTGACGAATGATGATTTTTGGGATTGAAGAATCATTTTTTGAAATTTAGTTGAATACTATATTCTAAGTTAGCATATTTTTTCAGACATTTACCTTCTTAAATAAAAAGTATGAATCAAGTATATTTTAAGGATTTAGGCTTAAAAGATTACAAAGAAACTTGGAATTTTCAAAATGAATTGTTTCAAGAAATTATTGCTATTAAAGTAAATAATAGAAAAAACGATACAAATAATACTACGTTAAATTATTTGTTATTTACAGAGCATCCTCATGTTTATACTTTAGGGAAAAGTGGAGATTTTAATAATTTGCTACTCAATGAAAAACAGCTCACTGAAAAAGGCATTTCTTATCATAAAACAAATCGGGGAGGAGATATAACTTATCACGGTCCAGGGCAATTGGTTGGTTATCCGATACTTGATTTAGATAATTTTTTTCACGATATTCATTTGTATATGCGAAAATTAGAAAAAGTTATTATTTTAACGCTTGCCGATTATGGATTGAAAGGTGAGAGAAGTAATGGTGAAACAGGAGTTTGGTTGGGTGTTGGAACACCTTTTGCTAGAAAAATTTGCGCCTTTGGTGTGAGAGCTTCACGATGGGTTACTATGCATGGTTTTGCTTTAAATGTAAGTCCAAATTTAGGATATTTCGATCATATTATTCCCTGCGGAATCAAAGATAAAAGTGTAACATCTATGGAAGCCGAGTTAGGTAAAAAATTACCACCCCAAGAAGTAAAAGATAAAGTATTAAAACATTTTTCTACTATTTTTGAAGTAGAATTTATGCTTTGAGTTTTCTATTTTTTTGTTCATCAGTATTTTTTTATTCATAATAATTAGCGAAGAATAGTCTCTATCTAATTACTTTATTAAGTTTCTTCATTAAAATACACTTTGTAGAATTTCATTTTCTTTTCCTCATCATAACCCAATTCTAAATATTCTGAAGAAGCATCTGGAGCATCAACATCTAATTTTATTTGAATATTGGTGTCTAGTTTTATTTCGGTTTTAATTTTTTGTTTCTGTTTTTTTAAAACAATTTCAGAAACATGAAATTGATTTCTTACCAATACATCTTTTTCGCTTTCAAATACTTTTTTATAGTCGTCAAATAATTCCTTCTGCTCTTCTTTGTCAAAAACACCTTCTTTAAAATCGTGAATATTTACCGTATCGTTTTCTTTAAAAAAATCAATAGTTTTTGCTAAGAAATGGCTTTGTTCTTGTATTCCGAAATCAACTTTTAAAATTTCACTTGAAAAATCTCGACACATTTCAATATAGGTTTGTGTATGATTATTTTTGTCATCAGCATATTTAATATTTAAAAAGTGTTTTATCCAATATTGTGTATCATAATTGTTATTATCAACACTTAAAACTACACAACCTTCATTATCAGTATAGTTAACAATTAGACAGCCTTTATCAATTTTTTTAGAACTAATTCCTTGCTGAACCATTACATCCATACTATCTCCATCAACATAAGTTTGAAAAAAATCAATTTTATTTTCAACTTTAAAAATTCCCAAGGCATTGGTATAAACCTCATTATATTCAATGTCTTCAAATAGTGCAATAATAACGTCACCCGTTTTTATTTGTGCCGAATTTGATTGCTCATACAAATGTTTTACAATATTTTTTGAAACATCTACAAAGCTATCTTCATCTTCAAAAATATTTTTGCTGTAATTGTTAATTTCATTCAAATTAACATCTGCATGGTGATGAAAACGAAAAGTTTCAGCTAGATTAACAAAAGGTTTAAGTAGGTAGGGTTTCATCAATTCATAGCTATTTTCGTCAAAAACTATAGGTTTTTCCGAAAATAAGTTTCGTGTATTATTGAATTTATTTCCAATTTTATGAATGATGAATTTGGTAATTGACGCTTTATTTTTTTTTATCATTTGCTTGTTATTTATAAGATTGCAAATGTAAAGTTTTAATAAGAATAAAAAAGAAGATTAATAGAACCCTTTAAGTAACCTAATTGTGAAATGATTTTTTAGAGAAAATTTTTCAAATTGAAGATAAAAAAAGTAAATAGAACTAGTTATTTGTCTATTTTTTAACAAAAAGTTGGAAACTTTAAGGTTACTCATAGGGTTTTAATACCAATTTAAATATTTGATGTCGTAAAATAAAATAGATATTATTTTTTACAATATTTTAACGATAAAATTGTGAAAAAGAAATTATTTTATGCGACATTATATGTTTAAATTGGTATAATAGAAGGTTGTAGCTTAGAATTTAAAAATTCTTCTATCAAAAGGAAAATCTGATGTATTGGTGATTTTAATTTTTGAAAAATCTTTATGATGTGGATTTATTAAAAAATTATAGTCTCCTTTTACTACTGCTGAAGGAACCTTTAATAAACAAGTCTTTTTTGAATAAATAAAATCATCACCAATTTTTTGAGTTTTTGAACTGTGCGGAAAATTATTCCAATCCTCAGGAAGATTATTTTCTTTTATTGTTTGAATAGAAATTTTTTCAGGGATATTTATTTCCATCATCACGAAATCTTTAGGTAAAGTAACCAAGGCAATATGTACAGAAACTTCTGCCATAGCCAAAGCTCTACTATCTGCACAATAAATAATTTCAGTTCCTTTTGAATTCCATCTGTTTCCAGATTTTGAAGCTCCAATTCCCGATAATTCCGAAGCATATTTTTTACGTGATAATCTAAAAATTTGCATAAATTAAATAAAAATACCGTGATCTATTCTATGCAATTCATCCATAACCATCTCTTTACCGTATGAATTTTTTAATAATTCTTGAGGTTTCATATTGCCTAAAGCAATAGAGCTTGTGTTTAGCCATGAATAAAAATCTTTAACATTATCAAAAACTTCATTACCAAAATTGGTAACTTCGGCCAGTTCTATAATTTTTTCTGAATGGATGGCTTTAAAAACAAATTTTTTTTGATTTTTATAGCGTTGTAAAGATTTTGTAGAAATATTTAAATAATTAGCCCATTCAATATCTGAAAAAGGAGAATTATTTTTAATTTTATTAAAAAAGGAAAAAGAAATACCCTTTCTTATTGAGTGAACAATTAACATTTTATTGTTTAAAAAATCGCTATATGTAATAGAGTTTTTCATAGAATTTACTTTATAAACAGCTGCTACTTCATTAACTAAAGAGTTTACTTCTTTGTTGAAATCGATATAATTTTTTTTTAATGAACTCATAATTAAGACATTTGACCACAAATATACAACATTTGTCTTGGTTATAAAAATTAATAACGAATTTTCACAAATTTAATTTCAATTGTATGGGTATTAATTTAAAAGATTTTCGATGATGACTTGTTACTCCGTGCTTTATGATGGCTTGTCTGTGTTGTTTTGTAGGATAACCTTTGTTTTGTTTCCAATTGTATTCAGGGAAGTTAGCATGAATTTTCTCCATATATTCATCACGATAAGTTTTTGCCAAAACAGAAGCTGCTGCGATGCTTAAATATTTTTCATCACCTTTTATTATAGTTTCGTGAGGTATATTTTCATATTTTTTAAATTTGTTTCCATCAACAATAATAAACTCAGGTTTTATTTTTAATTGTTTGATAGACTTATGCATAGCTAAAATAGAAGCATTTAAAATATTAATTTCATCAATTTTTTCTTGATAAATAAATCCAACAGCAAAAGCTAAAGCTTCTTTTTCAATAATTGGTTTTAATTTAAATCGTTGTTTTTCTGTAAGTTGTTTAGAATCATTTAATAAATCGTGTTTAAAATTGGCAGGTAAAATTACAGCTGCAGCAACTACTGGACCAGACAAGCAACCTCTACCAGCTTCATCAGTTCCAGCTTCAAACTTACATTTTGAAAAGTGTGATTTTAACATAATAAATTTCTAAAATCAAAAATAGTAAAATGTAGAAAATAGGCTTCAATTTATTTACACAAATAATTTACCTTTGTTGCATTAAAAAATATTATGATTAAAAATTTTACATTTTTATTTTTTTTATGTTTTACTTTTTCTGCTATTGCACAAATAAACAATAATCAGCGAGATTATAACAATTATAATCAACAAGGAGGTATAGATAACCGATTTGTTGAAAACCCACAAGATTCTACACAGCTAGGACCTAATGAAGTTGAAATAAATTTAAGTGATAAAACGTATTATACCGATTATAAAATTATTGGCTATAAGAATGATACAACTTATATTGATACAACTTTAAATATTAAGAAGTACTATAAATTTAATTATCTAAGAAAAGATAATTTAGAATTATTGGCATTTGCCAATCAAGGTCAAACATTTAATCATCTAGCATATACTTTTGATGACAATTCATTATTTCCAAAAATGGGAGCTAGAGCACAGCATTTTAATTATGCAGAAGTTAAAGATGTAAATTATTACCACGTTGCAACTCCAACTACAATATTGCAGTATAGAGCAGGGATGGAGCAAGGGCAGGTTTTAGACGCTTTGTTTACATTCAATACATCAAGGCGATTAAATGGTTCAATTTCATATCAAGGTTTACGTTCTTTAGGAAATTATCGCAATACTTTAAGCGCCCACGAAAAAACTATAGTTACTCTAAATTATCGCACAAGAAATGATAAATATTATATTCGTTCCCATATAGTTGCACAAAATTTAACCAATAATCAAAATGGTGGATTGACAGTAGATTCTATAGATAATTTTGAAAATAATGATGAGAATTTTAAAGATAGAGCAAGGTTGGTTACTAACTTTACTGATGCCAATAATAATATAAGTGGAAATCGATATTATTTTGATCAGTATTATAAAATTTGGCAAAAAAAAGATACCACAAGGTTTGTTGATTCCGAATTAAAAGTTGGACATATTTTTAATTATGAACTTAAACAATATAAATATAATCAAGGCAGTTCGAATTCAATTTTTGGAGCATCATTTACCCCAACTGTACAAGATAGGTTAACCTATTCAAAGTTTTTTAGTGAGGCATATTTATCGCTAACCTCTCCAATTACTTTAGGAGAAGTTAAGTTTAAAATTAATTATTTTGATTATAATTACAGCTATAAAAGCATTGTTTTTAAACCAGATAATCAAATAATTAATTCAAATATTAATGGAAAGACCATTGCTGCTGGTGGAGAGTGGAACACCAAATTTAAAAAAATTAATTTTACTGCAGAAGCTTCAACTATTATTAGTGGAGATTTACGTGGTAATAATATTTCAGCCTCAGCTCAATATGTAATTGATAGTACATTTGCTATAAGAGCAAAAGCTTTTACCAATAGTAAATCACCTAATTTTAATTTTATTTTATTTCAAAGTGCCTATAAGAGCTACAATTGGCAAAATAATTTTAAAAATGAACAAAAAAGTAGTTTAAGCATTGAATTAGATTCAAAAAAATGGATTTATGCTTTATTACAAGTGACAAATATTGATAATTATACATATTTTGATGCGCCAGAAATAAATCAACAAACAAAACCCGTTCAAGCATCTGAAACTATAAATTATCTAAAACTAAAACTAAGTAAAGAATTTAAATTTGGTCATTTTGCATTAGATAACCAATTTATTTATCAAAAAGTAGCAAGTGGAAGTGAGGTATTTCGAGTTCCCGATTTTATTACTAGAAATACTTTTTACTACTCTAATTATATATTTAAAGCCAAATCTTTATACTTACAAACTGGAATTACCTTTTCCTATTTTAGTAAATATTTTATGAATAGTTATAACCCTGTACTGTCTGAATTTAATTTACAAAATAATCAAGAAATAGGAGGGTATCCTATATTTGATTTTTTTGTTAATGCTCAAATACGAACGGTAAGACTTTATTTTAAGATAGAACATCTCAATTCTAGTTTTTTAGGAAATTTTGATTATTATTCGGCACCAGCCTATCCTTATGTAGATTTTAAGCTTCGATTTGGTTTGGTTTGGAACTTTTTTATTTAAAAGATTATGCAACAAGAATTTCAAATTCAGGTAAGTCCAGATGTTGCCCAAAATCACGAACAACTCAAACTACTTATTGCTAAGAAAAATCGACTTCAATATAATGAAATCAAGCATGTTGAAATTTTAAAAAGATCGATTGATGCTAGAAAAAAGAATATAAAAATTAATTTAAAAGTCAATGTTTATTTACAAGAAGATTTTATAGAGAAAACTATAGAACTACCAAATTATAAAGATGTAAGTAATGCAAAAGAGATAATCGTTATTGGAGCTGGTCCAGCTGGATTATTTGCTGCATTAAAACTAATCGAGAAAGGACTCAAACCCATTGTTTTAGAAAGAGGTAAAAATGTACAGGAAAGACGTAGAGATTTAGTTGCAATAACAAAAAATCATTTGGTAAACGAAGATTCTAATTATTGTTTTGGAGAAGGAGGAGCAGGAACATATTCTGATGGGAAGCTTTATACACGCTCAAAAAAACGAGGAGATGTCAATCAAATATTAAACCTTCTCATTGCTCATGGAGCAACAAAAAATATAGCAGTCGATGCACATCCTCATATTGGAACGAATAAATTGCCAAAAATTATTCAAGCCATTCGTCAGACTATTTTAGATTATGGTGGGAAGGTTATTTTTAATACTCGTGTTGAAGATATTTTAATTAAGAGTAATTCGGTAGCTGGTATCAAAACCCAAAATGGAGATATCATAAATTCTGATAAAATAATTTTGGCAACAGGACATTCTGCACGAGATATCTTTAAATTATTATATAAAAAAGGCATTCAAATTGAAGCCAAATCTTTTGCATTAGGAGTTAGAGTAGAACATTCGCAACAACTCATTGATAGCATTCAATATCATTGTAAAACACGAAGTGAATATTTACCTCCTGCTCCATATAGCATTGTAAAACAAATAAAAAATAGAGGCGTTTATTCCTTTTGTATGTGCCCAGGAGGAGTGATTGCACCATGCGCTACTGCACCAGGTGAAGTGGTTACTAATGGCTGGTCTCCATCAAAAAGAGACCAACTCACTTCAAATTCAGGAATAGTCGTTGAACTTAAACTAGAAGATTTTACTCAATTTAGAGATAAAGGCCCGTTAGCTGGATTGGAATTTCAAAAACAAATTGAGAAAAAATCTTGGCATTTAGCAGGTGAAACACAAAAAGTTCCAGCACAAAGATTGGTAGATTTTACTAGAGGAAGATTATCAAATAGCATTCCTAATACATCTTATATGCCAGGAACAACTTCGGTAGAATTAGGTAAGGTTTTTCCAAAATTTTTACATCAAACTTTACAAGAAGGATTTAAACAATTTGGAAAAGTAATGAGAGGATATTTGACCAATGAAGCTGTAGTTCATGCTCCAGAGTCAAGATCGTCATCACCAGTAAGAATTCCAAGAGATAGAAAAACCTTAGAACATATTCAAATAAAAGGACTTTATCCTTGTGGTGAAGGAGCTGGATATGCAGGCGGAATAATTTCTGCAGCTATCGATGGTGAAAAATGTGCAGAACAAATAAGTTTAGTTGTAGGTGGGTTCTAAAAATTCATTTCTTCCAAAAAACAAAGAGAATAAATAACCTGCCTGCCGCCTGCCTCTGGAGGGGCAAGGCGGGGATGCGAGGCTTTATTTTTTGAACTGCGAAGCACATTATGAACTCCTATAAAAATATAAAAGTGTGAGTAATAGCCTTAGCTATTGAAAAAATATATAATGAAGCAGATTATTTTGTTATCTTTGTTATCATAAGGGTTTTCATAGTTTTCTAGATACTGCCTAAAATTTTATTGTATTATCTTGATAGTACTTCAAAAATTATAGTTGCCTCTAAAAAACTCTAATCCCGAAATCTCGGGATTGATGCGAATGAATTTTTAGAACCCACCTTAATTAAATTATTTTTTATTCAAATGAAAATGAATAAATTTTTCATAATATTTCTATTGTTTATTGCATGTAAGCAAAAACAAAAAAATAAATTAACCATTGCTACTGCTGCAAATATGCAGTTTATAATACATGAGCTTGTAAATTCATTCACTAAAGAAACAGGTATTGAATGTGAGGTTATTGTAGGTTCTTCGGGTAAACTTACAGCGCAAATTAAAGAAGGAGCACCTTTTGATGTATTTGTATCTGCAGATATGAAATATCCTAATAAATTATTTAAAAACGGATTGACCACAAAAACTCCAACAATTTATGCTTATGGTAAATTGGTTTTATGGACTATGTTTGATAATCTAAAACCAAGCCTTAATTTATTGTTATCTGATAGTATAAACCATATAGCTTTGGCAAATCCTAAAGTTGCACCCTATGGTTTATCAACAATAGAAGTTTTAAATCACACAAAAATGTTTAAAAAAGTGAAAGATAAATTGGTATATGGAGAGAGTATATCGCAAACCAATCAATTTATTACATCAAAAGTAGCAGAAATTGGTTTTACTGCTAAGTCTGTAGTTTTATCACCCAATATAAAAGGGAAGGGTACTTGGGTAGATATAGATTCAAGTTATTATTCTCTTATAGAACAAGGAATAGTTATTTTAAAAAATAGACCTTCTCAGATAAATAATGCACAAAAATTTTATAATTTCTTACTTTCTGCAAAAGCTAAAGAAATTTTAAATAAATTTGGCTATTCTACAAAATAGTATTTATAAAATGATAGATTGGAGTCCGCTAATACTAACTTTTAAATTGGCACTTATAACAACTTTATTGTTGTTAGTTATTTCTATTCCTTTATCGTATTGGTTGGCTTATACTAAGAAAAAGATAAAACCCATTATAGAAACTTTGGTAAGTATGCCTTTAGTTTTGCCTCCTACCGTTTTGGGTTTTTATATATTAATTGCATTTAGTCCATCAAATGCATTTGGAAACTGGTTGGATCAATGGCTAGGGTTGCGATTGGTTTTTTCTTTCGAAGGATTGGTTTTAGCTTCGGTACTTTATAGTTTACCTTTTATGGTGCACCCCATCCAATCGGGATTTGCAAACTTGCCATCAAACCTTAAAGAAGCTTCTTATGTTTTAGGAAAATCAAAGTTTACAACGCTTTTTAAAGTCTTATTACCTAATTTAAAATCATCTTTATTGACAGGAATTGTACTTTCATTTGCACATACCGTAGGCGAGTTTGGAGTAATTTTAATGATAGGAGGGAGTATTCCAGGAAAAACAAGGGTTGCTTCCATTGCAATTTATGATGAAGTAGAATCTTTAAATTATGATGTTGCAAATACTTATTCTTTAATTTTATTTGCAATAACATTTATTATTTTATTGGTGGTTTATTTAGTAAATGGAGGATATGTAAAAAAGTTTTGGAAATGATAGAATTAAATCTACATAAAAATTTGAAATCTTCATTTGGAGAGATGTTATTAGAGGTGCAAATTACAATACCTAAGGAAAAATTAATTGCATTTTATGGAAAGTCTGGTGCAGGAAAAACAACAATTTTAAAAATTATTTCAGGTTTAATTCAACCAGATAAAGGAAGTGTAACCGTAGGTAATGAAATATGGTTAGATACCAATAAAAAGATAGATTTATCACCTCAAAAAAGAAGTATAGGATTTGTTTTTCAAGAGTACACATTGTTTCCCAACATGTCTGTAAAAGAAAATTTATTATTTGCTTTAACCAAAGGTCAAGATAAAAAAATTATCGCCGAACTTATTGATATAGTTGATTTAGGAGATTTACAAAACAGAAGTCCAAATACACTTTCTGGCGGACAGAAACAGCGTATTGCTTTGGCTAGAGCCTTGGTGCAAAAGCCCAATATTTTATTATTGGATGAACCTCTATCAGCTATAGACCATGAAATGAGAGTTAAATTGCAGCAATATATTCTTCGAGTTCATAGTGAGTTTAAACTGACTACAATTTTAATTAGTCATGATATTTCTGAAATAATAAAAATGTCGGACTATTTATATGAATTAGATCATGGTAAAATAGTTAATCAAGGCACGCCAAGTGATATTTTTATTCAGAATAAAGTTAACGAAGAATTCCAATTTATAGGAGAAGTATTGGCTATAGAAAGTTTTATAATTACTGTTTTAATAGGGAATAATCTGATTAAAGTTTCTGCTGAACCAAATCTGATTAGTAATATAAATATTGGAGAAAAAGTTGCGATATCTTTTAATAATTTTAATCCTGTTATTAGTAAAATAGATTAACCTAATACCGTTGTAAAAGTTATTTTAACAGAAGTACGACGCTCGATAAAAATTTAACCCGCAGTAAGTCCTTGCTTATGAAAACTTGAGTTTTTAGAGAAGGAAGTAACTTGAAGTACAAAGCTTTAAATCTTATTTTTATTCAATATTACAACGGTTTTGATTCATTTATAAAGTTAAATTTCTTTTCTATGTATACATAAATCATTAACTTGTGGTAGTAATTTATAAATTAGTATAATTAAACTTTTTTATCATGAAAACAACAATAGAATTAAAAAGTGAAAACCCATCATACTTACTTGTTTTTTTATTTTTAGCAATAGGATATTTTCAAACAATCCCGCAATTAGTAGCGCAACAAGTAGAGACAAACAACTATGTTGAATATAAAGGTTTGGTATTGAGTAGTAATTCTAAAAAAGTATTAGAATTTTCAAATATTGCTGTTGATGAAACCAATATTTCTACTATAAGTAATAGTGAAGGTGAGTTTGTATTAAAAGTGCCAGCAAACTTAAAAGGTAAAAGCGTTACCATATCTTATTTAGGGTATGAAAACAAAACTATTCCTTTATCTAGGCTCAACTCTAATGAAAAAAATATAATCAAATTAAAACAAAAAATCGAAAAATTATCTGAAATTAATGTTATTTCTAAAGATCCAGATTTAATAATTAAAAATTTATTAAAAAATCGACAAAAAAATTATACAGAACAGCCTATAATAATGAAAGCTTTTTATAGAGAATCTATTAAAAAACGAAGAGCGTATGCTTCATTATCTGAAGCAGTAGTTGATATTTATAGAAAACCAATAAAATATGATGGAAGAGATTTTGTAAGACTTAATAAAGTAAGAAAAAGCACCAATTATAAAAAAATAGATACCTTAATTATAAAATTACAAGGAGGTCCATTCAATAATTTAAACATGGATGTGATAAAAAATAAGGGCTTAATTTTTGATGATGATGTTTTTAATTATTATAAATTTTCTTTTGATAAAGTTATAAGTGTTAATAATAGAGCAACCTATGTTGTGAATTTTACATCAAATGGATACGCTTCTATTCCATTATATTATGGAAAATTATATGTTGATGCGCAAACGTATGCTTTAAGTAAAGCATTTTTTAGTTTGAATCTTGATGATAAAAAAAAGGCAAGTAGGTTTCTTGTAAAAAAGAAACCATCAAAAGCAGAAGTTATACCAATGATTGCAGATTATAGAGTTGATTATAGGTTTAAAGATGGGAAATGGTATTACGGCTATAGCCGAATTGAATTGGCCTTTAAAATAGATTGGACAAAGAGGTTATTCAATTCCCTGTATAATATAACTATTGAAATGGCAATAACAAATTGGAAAACAAATGAGGGTACTGAAAAGGAAAGAAAGGTTGGAAAAATGAGGCCAAATGTTATTTTACATGATAAAGCAACAGGTTTTTCAGATCCCGAATTTTGGGGTGAATACAATATTATTGAACCAGAGAAGTCAATAGAAAATGCAATTAAAAAAATAAAACGTCAATTAAATAAAAAGAAATAACAATTTTTTTTAATAAAATTTTAATAAAATTATAGGGTTTAATTTGTAATTTGCCCATTTTAAAATTAGAAATATTTTAAGACCGTTACAAAAGCTATTTTTACAAATAAATATGACGCTCGATAAAAATTTAACCCGCAGTAAACCTTTGTTTATGAGGACTTAAATTTTTAGAGAAAGAAATAATTCAAAGTAAAAAAGCTTTAAATCTTAATTTTGCTCAATATTGCAACGGTCTTACTTTATACTTTTATATAAACTATTAATGTATTTAAAGATTTTTTTTCTACTTAGTCTAATCCTTTTAATCACATCAAAAGTGTTTTCACAAATTGATAGAGGTAAAGAGATGGAAACAGACTTGTTTAACTACACTCCAGATAATAATAGTAATGAGCAACAACTCAGTCATGATTTTTCTAGTCCCCTACAAAAAAAAGGAGAAACCAAAACCTTATTTGGAAGCTTGGGAGATATAGCTAAAAAGTTTCCAAAACATGGTATGATAAAAGAGGAAGAAGAAAGAGGCATGGCTAATAAAGAAATGGATAAAGATATTCTTGTTAAAAAATATTGGTATGGAAAAGATGTAAGTGTTACAAAGTTGAAAACAAAATTGGAATTAGGTCGGGTAGAAACTAATACAAAAAGAATTAGAATTGAATGTAGAGATTATAGTTATGTTGATGGTGATAGAGTAAGAGTTTACCTAAATGAAAAAGTTATTAGAACCAATATAGTTTTACAAGGTGGATATTACACTATTAATATCAATTTAAAGGAAGGTTTTAACCGTATTGATATTGAAGCTTTAAATCAAGGAACATCAGGACCAAATACCGCCGAGTTCAATGTATTTGATGAAAATGGAAATATATTAGCTACTAAAGAATGGAACATATTAACAGGTTATATCGCAACTTTGATTGTTGAAAAAAATTAAATTTTTTCAGAAACTCATTTTAAATTTCGCAACTTTTAAGAAGAATCAAAACCGTTGCAGAAGCTACTTTGACAAATAAATATGACACTTGATAAAAATTTAACCCGCAGTAAACCTTTGTTTATGAGGACTTAAATTTTTAGAGAAGGAAGTAGTTTGAAGTAAAAAAACTTTAAATTTTAATCAATATTGCAACGGTCTTGAATTACTTTTGATATTTATTTATAATGGTAAAAAAGCTTTTAAAATTTTCATTCAAATTGTTTTTGTTATTCATTCTTCTGTTTGGATTATTCTTTGTTGCAGTTTATTATGATGCTTTCGGGCATTTATATTCCGAAGAGGAATTAAAAGAATTTAAAAATGAAACAGCTTCCTTGGTATTATCTGATAATAAGACGATAATTGGTAAATTTTTTTCCGAAAACAGAACAAATATTGAATATAAAGAACTACCACTACATTTAATTAACGCTTTAGTTGCTACAGAAGATGCTCGCTATTTTGAGCATAAAGGTATTGATTCTAGAAGTTTATTTAGGGTATTTTTTAAAACTATAATACTAAATAACAAAAGCTCGGGAGGTGGTAGTACCATTACTCAACAATTGGCAAAAAATATGTATGGACGAAAAGGTTATGGTCCGTTGAGTATGCCTGTAAACAAAACTAAGGAAATAATTTTAGCCTATCGGTTAGAAAATATTTATGGCAAAGAAGATATTTTATCTTTATATTTAAATACAATTCCATTCGGAGAAAATGTTTTAGGAATAGAATCAGCAGCAGGAAGATTTTTCAATAAAAGAACCAAAGATTTAAAAATAGAAGAAGCTGCCGTTTTGATAGGAATGTTAAAAGCAAATACTTATTATAATCCAAGATTATATCCAAATCATGCATTAGTAAGAAGAAATGTAGTTTTAGGTCAAATGGAGAAATACAGGTATTTATCTGAGTCAGTAACAGACTCAATTCAAAAATTATCTTTACAATTAGACTATGCCAATTTAGAATCAGAAGGGTTAGCAAATTATTATTTAGTACAAGTAAAAAAAGAAGTAAATAAGATTTTAAAGACAGTCAATGAAAAGCGAGATACTATTTACGATATTCATAAAAGCGGATTAATTATTGAAACAACATTAAATATTAGACTACAAAATTATGCTTTATTAGCCTTTAAAAGTCATCTAGGTAAAATGCAAGAACGTTTGCAAAGTCAGTATAGAAAAGGTTTATATAGAACATCTTTGCAAAAATTAGTTGCCAATAAATTGGAAAGATTAAAGTTAACTAAAAAAGCAGATGTAAAACAAAATCGAGAAATGTTTTCCTGGAAAGGATTTTATACCGATTCTATTTCAATAAGAGATAGTATAAAACATTCGCTTACATTATTACATGCAGGATTTTTAGCTTTAAATCCAGAAACAGGAGCAGTAAAATCATGGATAGGTGGTATTGATTATAGAACCCAACCTTATGATCAAATTTTTGCACAACGCCAAACAGCATCTGTTTTTAAGCCCATTTTATATGCTACAGCATTACAAATGGGAGCTTGGCCATGTCAATATTTAAGTAATGATAAGTTAATTATTTCCGATTTTGAAAATTGGCAACCTCAAAACTATAATCATACCGTAGGTGGAAAATATTCGATAGCAGCATCTTTGGCAAAATCAATGAATATTCCAACCGTAAATTTATTTATGAAAGTGCCGTTTTCCAATTTAGAAAATATATGGAAAAATTTAGGTTTTAGTCAAAAACTAATCAAAAAACCATCTACAGCATTAGGTGCAACAACTGCAAGTTTATATGAAATGGCAATAGCCTATGCAGGTTTTGCAAACGGAGGATTTAAAATAGAACCTCAAATGATAGTTTCAATAAAAACTTCAAATGGAAAATTACTGTATCGAAATAAATTTTTAAAGTCAAAAGATAAAGTATTGGAAGGCATGACAACTCCATTTTTGAATGCCATGCTACAAAAAGCTATTATAGAAGGTACAGGAAAATCTATGCAAAATATTTATGGTGTGAATTTACCTTTAGCAGGAAAAACAGGAACATCACAAGCTTATGCTGATGCTTGGTTTATAGCATACAATCCCAAATTAGTTATAGCCACAAGAGTTGGAGCATCTCTTCCTAGTATTCATTTTAGTAGTGGTTCCAATGGAGCAGGTGGGGCATTAGCTTTACCTTTAGTAGCTAAAACTTTACAAAGAGTGCAAAATAATTCAAAATTAAAAAAGAAATTTTTTACTGCATTTAAAGAGCTTCCAATAGAATATATTGATGCTTTGTCGTGTGAAGATTTTATTGAAGATTCAGATTTTGAAAGATTTTTTGAAGGAATCTTTAAAAATAAAAACGCTAACTTTGGCAAAAGTTCAAAAAAAGTTGAACGCAAAGAGAAAAGGAAAAAGAAAAAATCATTCTTTAAAAGATTTTTTGGAAGAGATTAATTAATTTTATATATATACAACGCTATGAATATATTGAAACTTATTGTTGCACTTTTACTATTGCCCAGTTGTGAATCAGATGATCTGGAGAATTTGACTCATGTTGTTACTAAAGAAGTTAAAATAAATAAGGTTATTGATCTTTCTTCAATAGTAAACGAAACTTCAGGTTTAATTAATTTTAATGGCAAATTGATTACTCATAATGATAGCGGAGGGAAACCACATTTATATGAGATTGATGTTAAGACAGGAAATATTACAAGAACTGTCGAAATATCTAATGCTACCAATATAGATATGGAAGCCATTGCACAAGATGAAAGCTATATATATTTATGTGATATAGGAAACAATTCCAATAAAAGAAAAGATCAAACCATTTATAAAATTAGTAAGTCAGATTATTTAGCTAGCGATAATATTACTGCCGAGAAAATTACAATAAGTTATAAAGAACAAGTTGATTTTTCAAGAACAAATAAAACTACTAATTTTGATGCAGAAGCAGTTGTAGGTATTGGAAATGATTTATTTCTTTTTACAAAGAATTGGGGAAATTTAAAAACGGTGGTTTATAAAATACCAAAAGATAAAGGCAATTACGAACTTGTAGAAATTGATAGTTATGATATTGACGGATTAATTACGGGTGCCGATTATAACGAAAACACAAAAACATTAGTCTTAACAGGTTATCAAAATTTTAAACCCTTTGTAGTAAAATTGACTAATTTTTCACAGAACAATCCATTGGATGGTGAAATAGAAAAAACTTTAATAAATATTTTTGGTTCACCTCAAATAGAAGGTATTTCTGCAAACTCAGATGGGTCTTATTTTATTAGTGCAGAAAAAAGTGGAGGTTTTCTTGCCAGTTTATATCAACTTAAATTTGATTAATAGTAGAATATAAAGATTCTATTTAGTTAGATGATAAAAAATACAAGATGAAACAAACATTATTACTAATAATATTTTCTTTCTTCTTTTAAAACTGTTCTTCTCAAAGTTAAAAATCTTTCAAATAATTTTGAAATGAATTATAGTTTTGTAAATATTAGGGCTGATTACATCGTAAGAAAAGAACTTTATCAATCTGGAGTTTTTGTAAAAATTTTTAAAATGTCAGATTCAAAGGTCATACCTGAAGGTTGCGATGAGGTGTTATACCATTATGACATATAAAACAGTCCAATAAATCACTTCTTTTTCCTTTATATTTCATCATAAAAACAAACTATAGCAAGTGCTATACTTAGTTTTTCTTCTTCATCTAAAGAAAAAACAATTCAATTTATTTTAGACTATTTTAATACCGTTGCAAAAGCTCTTTTGACAAAGAAGTACGACGCTCGATAAAAATTTAACCCGCAGTAAACCTTTGTTTATGAGGACTTAAATTTTTTAGAGAAGGAAGTAATTCGAAGTAAAAAAGCTTTAAATCTTAATTTTACTCAATATTGCAACGGTCTTATTTTACATATCATAATGGTATTATAAAGTTTAATAATTTCAGTAATACCAGATGGAGATTGCTATACAGATAGTAAACTATATAAAATTGAAAGACTGTATAATCCAAAAATTGCAGAGATTAATGAAACTAAAAGTCCTAATTTTTCAATAAAAATAGAGTATGGTTTTTCACAAAACAGAAAGGTTAAACTTATAGAATTCGATGGAGTAAAATAATAAAGAATTCTCTCAGCTCAAGGTCATCAAGCTTTATAACTAGTGCCTACTTAAATCTAAAATTCATCAATACAGGTAAATGATCAGAAGCTTGTGCAAATTCTGTAAGTACACGGCCATCAATGAGTTCAATAAAATCAGTATTGTAAAAAATGTAATCTAAACGTTCTGACGGATCTTTAGTATTAAATGTATTTTTGAAATTATCTTTTTCAAAAGCAGCACAACCAGTTTTCTGTAAGTTTAGTATGAGATTAATACTTGAGTTTTCATAGCTAATATCGCTATTAAAATCACCTAATAATATGGTAGGAAACTCTTTACTATATTGATTGAAAAGTTCAATTATTTTTTCGGTTTGTTTGATGCGAGTTTCTTGATGAAAAGCTTCTGTATGAATATTGATTACGATAAGCGTTTTATCTTGGATTTCAATTTTTGCAATTTGCGCCAATCTATCTAAATAAAATGCATCATAATAAAATGGATTAGTAGGGTTTCTTACGAGTTCAATCCTTTCATGTTCTAATATTTTGTATTTACTCAATATAGATTGCCCAGAAAGGATTCTGCCATATTGCATAGAGATAGGAAATTCAGGAAAAGGTAAATATTTTTTATCCCAATTTATAGTTTGGCCTACATAATTATAGCCCAGTTTTGCAATTTCATTTTGTTGGTTGATATCAAATGAGCGTTTTGACTCAAAATCAATTTCCTGAAAAGCAATGATATCAGCATTAAGTTTTTTAAATTGAGTAAAAACAGTACTTAAATTAGCATCAAAAAGTGATTTATCTTTTTCAACAGGTAAGTTGTTTGTCATGCCACTAAGGTATCCTATATTATAGGTGATGATACTAAAAATAGAATCACTATTTATTTTTGAAGAATAACTATTTTCATAGGTTTTTGAATATTCATTTGCATTATAATTAGACGATGATGCCCAAAAGTAAAACCCTAAAAGTAGGATTAATAGCACTAAAATAAGCTTTAGTATTAATTTAAAAGTATTATTCATAAATTTAGCTTTTCAATTTCAGCAATTAAAGATAAGAAAATATTTTTAATTGAATATTCTTTATTATATTTGCAGTCAAAAAAGACAACTATTTTAAAATAGAACAGATGAAAGGAGGTACCATACTATGTTAATAATTCCAGTAAAAGACGGAGAAAATATAGACAGAGCGTTAAAACGTTTTAAGAGAAAATTCGATAGAACGAAAACGATGAAAAAGTTACGTGAGAAAAAGCAATTCAATAAACCTTCAGTATTGAAACGTAAGCAAATTCAAAAAGCTCAATATGTGCAAGCAATAAGAACTGCCGAAGAAAAAGGTTAGTTTATATAATCATTCAATGAGATTATAAAATTTGAATGAATAGAATAAATTTAAGATTCCTGCGAAAGCAGGAATCTTTTTTGTTAAATGATTATTTAAATAACATGAAATTTCGTACTTTTAAAGAATCGATTTAAATATTGCATGAAAGGTTAAAAATAATAATTTTGAGTATACCATTATTTATAGAATATATTAGTTACGAGAAAAATTATTCACCCAATACAGTTACAGCTTATAAAAAGGATTTAGAAACCTTTCAATCTTTCTGTAAAAAAGATTTTGATGAAATAAGCATAACGAATGTGCCATATACAATAATTAGAAGTTGGATTGTTAATTTGGTAGAAGTAGATGTTTCAAACCGATCAATTAATAGAAAAATAAGTTCCTTAAAATCGTACTATAATTTCTTGCAAAAAACGAAACAGATTAGTCAAAATCCTTTACGCAAACATCAATCCTTAAAAACACCAAAAAAAATTAATGTTCCGTTTTCCAAAAAAGAAGTAAATGAAGTCATCCAGTTATTTGACAATAAAGAAGATTTCGAATCAATTAGAAACAGATTAATTATAGAAATTCTTTATACAACAGGTATGCGTAGAGCAGAATTGATAGGTTTGAAAAACGCATCGGTTGATTTATCTCAAAACATAGTTAAAGTGTTAGGGAAAAGAAATAAAGAAAGACAAATTCCGTTATTAAATTCAGTAGTAGAGACTATAAAACATTATCAGCTTAAAAAGGAAAAAATCAATTTAAAAGATGATAATTTTTTTATTACAAAAAAAGGAGAGAAATTATATCCTACATTTGTTTATAGAATAATAAATGAGTATTTTAGTAAAGTATCAGTAAAGGCTAAAAAGAGTCCACATGTAATACGACATTCCTTTGCAACTCATTTGTTAAATGAAGGAGCCGATTTAAATTCAGTAAAAGAATTGTTAGGTCACTCAAGCTTAGCTTCTACTCAAGTTTACACACATAACAACTTGAAAGAGTTAAAAAAAACGTATAATAATGCTCATCCAAGGAGCAATAAAAACTATTAATTTATGAAAATATCTGTACAATCTGTTAATTTTAACATAGACGGAAGTTTAACAAAATATATTGAAAAAAAAGTTAGTAATCTTGAAAAGTTCCATGATAATATTATTGGAGCTGAAATATTTTTAAAAGTACAAAATTCTAGTGAAAAAGAAAATAAGATTTCAGAACTAAAAATCAGTTTACCAGGAAATGATATTGTAGTAAAAAAGCAAAGTAAAAGTTTTGAGGCTGGTATTAGTTTATCTCTTGATGTAGTTAAAAGGCAATTATTAAAACGTAAGGAAAAATTAAAGGTGTAAAAAAATATAAATATATACATAAAAAGTTTTGTAGAACTCATAAAACTTTATACATTTGCAAACCGTTAGAAAAGCGGTTTGTTTTTTTATGCGAAAATTTGAAAAAAAATAACCAGATTTAGATTATTTTTTTTGATATTTTTCAATAAAAATGCCGATGTAGCTCAGCTGGCTAGAGCAGCTGATTTGTAATCAGCAGGTCGTGGGTTCGAGTCCCTCCATCGGCTCAGATCTTTGAAAGAATAAATATAATATTGAGGGGAGATACTCAAGCGGCCAACGAGGACAGACTGTAACTCTGTTGGGAAACCTTCGCAGGTTCGAATCCTGCTCTCCCCACTTAAAAGTTTTATTTAGGCGGATGTCAAAAGCTTGCTTTTGTGAAGGGTAGAAAAATATAAGTTGAGGTCATGTTGCCTGAATAAGATTACCAGTTAATAAAACTTAGGTAATCATTTTGAAGTTTTGAAATGAATTTGATTCTTTACGAGTCAATTATAAGCGAGAGTAGCTCAGTTGGTAGAGCTTCAGCCTTCCAAGCTGACTGTCGCCGGTTCGAGCCCGGTCTCTCGCTCAAAGTGTAAACAGTGAAATTTTGTTTACAATATTATAATGAAGATAGAAGTATGTTGAAATGAATAAAATTTGTTTTGAGTTTTTTACCTAAAAACAAATAATATATGGAGGAGCCCGGACTCCCGAAAAAAAATAAAGCCGGTGTAGCTCAGGGGTAGAGCGTTTCCTTGGTAAGGAAGAGGTCACGGGTTCAAATCCCGTCATTGGCTCAATTTTGACTCCTGAAAAACTGAATTTAAACACAATTATATATAACTAAGATTTAAACTTAATAATCATGGCAAAAGAACATTTTGACCGCTCAAAACCACATTTAAACATTGGTACAATTGGTCACGTAGATCACGGTAAAACAACTTTAACAGCAGCTATTACTACAGTATTAGCTAAAAAAGGATTTTGTGAGGTTAGAGATTTTGATCAAATCGATAACGCACCAGAAGAAAAAGAAAGAGGTATAACTATTAATACATCTCACGTAGAATATGCTACAGAGAATCGTCACTACGCTCACGTTGACTGTCCAGGTCACGCGGATTATGTAAAGAACATGGTAACGGGTGCTGCTCAAATGGATGGTGCTATTTTAGTTGTAGCTGCTACAGATGGACCAATGCCACAAACTCGTGAGCATATTTTATTAGGTCGCCAAGTAGGTATTCCTAGAATGGTTGTGTTTATGAATAAAGTAGACATGGTTGATGATGATGAGTTACTAGAATTAGTTGAAATGGAAATCAGAGAATTATTAGATTTCTATGACTACGATGGTGATAATACTCCTGTAATTGCAGGTTCTGCTTTAGGAGGGTTAAACAATGAAGAAAAATGGGTTGATTCTATTATGGAATTAATGGATGCTGTTGATACATGGATTGAATTACCAAAAAGAGATGTTGATAAAGATTTTTTAATGCCCGTTGAAGAT